>CAZVFF010000052.1:0-11433 GCA_964626395.1 uncultured Iamiaceae bacterium
GGGACGAGCTGGTGGTAGTTGGTGTCGAACCACTGGGTCATCTCCAACGGCGTGACCTCGCCGCCGTCGAGGTCGCCACCGCGGGCCATCGCGAAGTAGCGGGTGAGCCCGTCGTCGTCGAGCGGGTCGAACGGGGCACCGCCGAACCGTTCGGGGATCGCCCCGACGGCGATGGCCGCATCCAGCATGTGGTCGTACAGCGAGAAGTCGCCGACGGGTACCAGGTCGATCCCACGGTCGGTCTGGATCTTCCAGTGGCGTGCCCGCAGGTCCGCGGCGACGTCACGCAACTCGCCGTGGTCGCCGGATTTCCAGGCACGCTCCAGTGCCCATTTGAGTTCGCGTTCCACTCCGAAGCGCGGGAAGCCGAGGTTTGCGGTACGGGTCATGTCTTCACCTGTTCTCAGGACGCGGAAAGTACGGGCGACCGGGGTGGGTCACCCGTACTCTCCGAGGGTAACGGGACGGGTTCGACCGCCGGGTCGACCCGGATACGGATGTGGCGTCGGGTCTCAGGCGTCGGCCGCTGCGGGCAGCTGGTCCAGTGCGCGGGGGAACAACACGTTGTTCTCCTTGTGCACGTGGGTGAAGGTGTCGGACTCCATTTCGGCGAGACCGTCCATCGTCATGCGGTAGGTGTTGCAACCGTCCGCGGGGGTCTCGTAGCCGTTCGTCAGTTCGCGCAGCTTCGCGAACAGTTCGGCGACGGCCTCGTGTTCGTCGACGAGCCGCTCGATCAACGCGGGTAGCTCGTCGTCGGGACGCTCGGCGACCCGACCGATCGCGGGGAACACCCGGATCTCCTCACGGCGCATGTGCGGTTCGAACGCGACCCGGAGTGCGGCGTAGGTGGTGGCGACCTCGGCCAGCTCGGGGTGGTTGGCACCGTGTACCTGGGCGATCTTCTCGGTCAGCATCGACATGCGGGGCAGCTCCTCCCACAGGTAGGCGTGGTGCTTGTCGCACACGTGACTCGCGAGCTGGTCGAGCGGCAGGTTCACCCATTCGGCCTCGACGACCGGGGCGTCGGCGTTGTCCAGGCGACCCATGACCTCGTCGAGTTCCAGGCCGGCCATCTCGGCGGCGTCGGACAGGCTCCGCTGTCCATGACAGCAGTAGTCCAGCTCCATCTTCTCGAGTTCCCGGGCCAACCCCGGGCGGGTCGTCACCAGGTCACTCAGCGTGATCTGCGGGTCGATCGTCGTCATCGCTTCCTCTTTCTCGTACCCCGGGAACCGGAGTGAACAGGTTGATGCGACAGTTTCACCTGTCACAACTCCCAGAGTAGGGCCCAACGACCCGAGGCGCCATTTCCGTGGCTAAAGTCCCGCCGCCCCCCAGCCCGCCCCACGCCGCCCCTCCGCCGAATTTCGTCCCGAACAGCCGCCGGGTCGTGCTTTTCGGTACGAATTTCGCAGAGGGGTGTGTCAGAGTCACGGGTATGAACGACACCGGAACACGCACCGCAGTGGTCACGGGGGCATCGTCGGGGATCGGCGCGGCGACCGCGGTCGCCCTGTCCCGTGCCGGGTTCGACGTGGTGCTGGGTGCCCGCCGCACCGACCGACTGGAACGGGTCGCCGGGCAGTGCCCGGGCCCGACACGGACCATGGCCCTGGACGTCACCGACGACGATTCGGTCCTCGCGTTCTGCGACGCGATTCCCGACTGCGACGTCCTGGTCAACAACGCCGGTGGGGCGCTCGGCCAGGACCCGATCGCGGACGCCGACCTCGGCCAGTGGCGCGCCATGTACGACACGAACCTGCTCGGCACGCTGCGGTTGACCCGCGCGCTGCTCGGGAAACTGGAGGCGTCGGGGAACGGTCACGTCGTGGTCGTGTCCTCGATCGCCGGTGTCGAGTGTTACCCGGGTGGGGCCGGCTACAACGCGGTCAAGCACGCCCAGCACGCGTTCTGCGAGGTGCTGCGCCAGGAGACGATGGACCTGCCGATCCGGGTGTCCGAGGTGCAGCCCGGCCTGGTCGAAACCGAGTTCTCGATGGTCCGTTACGACGGCGACGCCGACCGTGCGGCGAAGGTGTACCAGGGCATGACCCCGCTCACCGGGGCCGACGTTGCCGACCTGATCGCGTTCGTCGTCACCCGACCCGCGCACGTGAACGTGGCGACCACCCTGTTGCTGCCCACCGACCAGGCCACCGCGACGCGCACCCACCGCGCCGGGTAGCCCCCGCCCGGCGGCCCCCGCACCGTTCCGGTCGGGGTCGGCCGGCGAGGCACCGGACCGGTGTCGGGTCAGGGTGCGACCGGGGTCCGTTCCGGTTCGGCCGGTTCCGGTTCCGGCCCGGCGTCGGGGTCCTCGGCATTGAACGATTCACCCTCCAGGTCGATCTTGGGGATGATCCGTTCCAGCCAGGACGGCAACCACCAGGCGGCCTTGCCGAACAGCGCCATCACCGCGGGAACCAACGTCATGCGCACCACGAACGCGTCGACGAGCACCCCGAAGGCGAGCGCGAAGCCCATCGACTTGATGATCGCGTCGTCGCCGAGCATGAACGCACCGAAGACGCTGGTCATGATCAGCGCGGCCGCGGTGACCACCCGGGCGCCACCGGTGAATCCGGCGATGATCGCCTCGCGGGGTGCAGCGCCGTGGTCGACCTCCTCGCGCATGCGCGACACCAGGAACACCTCGTAGTCCATCGCGAGGCCGAACAGGACCGCCATGAGCAGGATCGGCAGGAACGACACGATCGGACCGGTGGTCTCCACGCCGAACAGGTCCTTGAGCCAGCCCCACTGGAACACGGCGACGACCGCACCGAAGGACGCGGCGATCGTGAACAGGAACCCGACGGCGGCTTTGATCGGCACCAGGATCGACCGGAACGCGAGCAACAGGATGAGCAGTGCGAGCCCGACGACGACCACCAGGAACGTCGGCAGCGCCTGGCCGAGTTTGTCGGACACGTCGATGGTGAGCGCGGTCGTGCCGGTCACCTCGATGCCGGCACCGGTTTCGGTCTCCAGGGTGTCGATCTCGTCACGCAGGTGGTGGATCAGGTCGGTGGTCGCCGCGTCCGACGGCCCGGTGGACGGGATCGCCGCGAACACCGCGGTGTCACCCGTCGCGTTGAATTCGGCGGGCAGGACCGCGTCGATGCCGTCGGCCGAACCCAACCATTCGGTGACGGTCGCGGCGACGGCTTCGGGGTCGTCGATGCCGTCCGCGTCGACGACGATGGTGAACATGCCGTTGAATCCGGGACCGAACCCGCGGGTGATCAGGTCGTAGGCCTTGCGTTGGGTCGAACTGGTGGGTGCGGTGTCCTGGCCGGGAAGCCCGAGGTCGATCGACAGTGCCGGCAGGGCGACGATGCCCACCGCGACGACCACCGCGACGACCACGGTGCGCGGGCGGCGCAGGACCCCGCGGGCCCAACGGGTGCCGAAGCCGTCGGCACTGTTCGCGGCCCGGTGCAGCTTCAGACCGGGGATCCGACCGCGGTCGATGGTGTGGCCGGCGAATCCCAGCAGTGCCGGCAGCAGCGTGACCGCGATCAGTCCGGCGATGAACACGGTGCCGGCCGCGGCGAGCGCCATGACGGTCAGGAACGGGATGTTCACCACCGACAGGCCGCACAGGGCGACGATCACGGTCGCAGCGGCGAACATGACGGCGGACCCCGCGGTGGCCACGGCGCCGGCGGCGGCGTCCTCGGGGGTCATACCCGCGGCCAGGTTCTGGCGGTGGCGCGACACGATGAACAGCGCGTAGTCGATGCCGACGGCGAGCCCGATCATCGTCGCGAGTGTCGGTGCGGTGGACGACAGATCGATCACGCCGGACAACGCGGTGATGCCGGCGATGCCGGTGCCCACGCCGATCAGCGCGGTGATGATCGGCAGGCCGGCGGCGACCAACGACCCGAAGGTGATGAGCAACACGACGATGGCGATCAACAGCCCGAGGGCCTCGGAGAGCCCCCCGATGTCGACCTCGCCGCCCGGGTAGACCTCTCCACCGAACTCGACCTGCAACCCGGCGGCCTCCGCGGGTTCCACGGCGTCCTGGATCGCCTCGAGGGTGGAGGACTCGACGTCCATCATCGACGCGTCGTAGGTGACGCTCGCGAACGCGACGTCACCGTCGACGCCCGGCATCAACAGCGTCAACATCGGGTCGGTGACCTCGACGACCTGGGGTGCCGCTTCGAGGTTCTCGACCGCCGTGGCGATCCCGGCCCGCACCTCGTCGGATTCCAGGTCGCCGCCTTCGGGTGCTGCGAAGACGACCATCGTGGACGCGCCGTCGGGCCGGTCGGGGAATCGTTCGGCCAACAGATCCATCGCGCGTTGTGACTCGGTTCCCGGGATCGAGAACGCGTCGGAGGTGGGAGCCGAGAACGACGCGGCGAGCGCTCCGACGCCGAACAGGACGACGAGCCAGACGACCAGCACGATCCGGCGGTGCCGGACCGATCCTCGTCCGATCCTGTGCAGAAGTGATGCCATGAACGACTCCGGGACTCGGTTGGGCGACGCGGACAGTCAAATGACGTTTCTGCCACTTGTCAATAATGCCATTTGTCACTCATGACAAAATATGTTCGAGCGTGCATACTGTCGGTGATGTCCGACCCCACCCTCACACGGCGAGAGCGCAAGAAGGAAGCCACACGTGAAGCGCTGCTCGACGCGGCGCTCAGCCTATTCACCGAACGGGGATTCGTCGCCACCACGGTCGAGGACATCGCGAACGCGGCCGACGTGGCACCCCGGACGTTCTTCCGCTACTTCCCCAACAAGTCGGCGCTGTTGCTGGCACCGGACGCCACCCACCGGGTCGTCTTCCGCCGGGCCCTGGCCGAGACGAACCCGGACACACCGCCGCTGGACCGACTGCACCACGCGGTACGGGCCACGTTGCGGGCGCTGCACGAAGACCGGGACCGACTGCGCCTGCAGTACCGGATCGGCATGGAAGCGGGACCGGGACTGGTCGACGATCAGTTCTCCGCCATGTGGGAGGCCTTCGAAGCCGATGTCGTCGAAGGACTCGACGTGTCCGCCGACACCGCCCGACTGTTGACGGGAATCGCCGTCGGTGTGGCGGGGACCGCGGTCCGGCGTTGGTTGGACGGCGACGCCGACGGGGATCTGGGGGCCCTCGCCGACGACGGTTTCGCCACGATCCGCGGACTCGTCCTGGACAGCGACGGCCCGACCGACTGAAACGGACCGCCGCTCGGGCCGATAGGACCCCCGTGCGCACCATCACACCGCTCGAGGAGTGGTTCTTCACCCGGGACGAGCCCAGCCACACCGGTGGCGGCCCCGACGCGTCGGGGACCGCTGACGAAACGGTCACCCTGCCCCACGCCTGGAACACCTCCCCCGGCGGTGTCCCGGCCGATCACGACGACCGGGCACCGGGTTGGTATCGCCGATCGGTCGACGTGCCCGGCGACCCGGCACAGCGGCGGGTGTTCCTCCGGTTCGGCGCGGCCGGCACGGTCGCGGACCTGTGGTGCAACGGCACCCACCTGGGGCACCACCGGGGCGGGTACTCGGCGTTCACCTTCGACCTGACCGACGCACTCGACGGGAACGGTCACGGCGAGATCGTCGTACGGGCCGACAACTCCCCCACCGACGACGTGTATCCGCTCATGGGCGACCACACGATCTTCGGCGGGTTGTACCGGGGCGCGTCGCTGGTCGTCGTCCCCCCGGTGCACATCGAGGTGGCCGATCATGGCGGTCCGGGCGTGTGGACCCGCGTCCCGAGCCTGGACGATGACGCCGCGACGGTGACGGTGCACGTCCGCGTCGTGAACCCGACCACGGGTACGATCACCCCCGACGTCGAGGTCCACGTCGGTGACGCGGCGGGCCGCGAGGTGGCCGCCGGGATCACCGCGGTCGAGGTCGACGCCGGATCGGTCGCCACCGCCACCGTCGACGTGACGATCCTGGCGCCCCGCCGCTGGGACGGCCGGGCCGACCCGCACCGCTACACGGTCACCGCCGCGGTGGGCGACGACACGGTGACGATCCCGCTCGGGTTGCGTGAGGTGCACGTGGACCCCGACGAGGGGTTCTTCCTGAACGGCCGGCCGTACCCGCTGCGCGGCGTGGCCCGCCACCACGACATCGCCGGCACCCCGGCGGTGACGGCCGACGAGATCGCCCGGGACTTCGACCTGATCGACGAGATGGGGGCGAACGCGGTACGCCTCGCCCACTACCAGCACGGCGAGACGGTCCTGGACGAATGCGACCGGCGCGGCATCGTGGTGTGGGCCGAGATCCCGGTGAACTCGCTCGTGTCGGCGACCGATCCGCTCGCCAACGCGTCCGGTCAGTTGACCGAGCTGATCCGCCAACAGCGACACCACCCGTCGATCGTGTGCTGGGGCCTGCAGAACGAGACCGTCATCGGCGGCGCGACCGTCGACCCCCGCCCGACGATCGCGGCGCTCGCGACGCTGGCCGCACACGAGGACCCGGACCGGGCGACCGCGCAGGCCCAGGTCACGATCGTCGCCCCGGACGACGGGATCAACACCCTGTGCGACCTGAACGGCGTGAACCTGTACCACGGCTGGTACCTGGACCGGGCCGAGAACGTGGGCGACGCGCTCGACGCCTACCGGGCCGCGCACCCGAAGGTGCCCCTGGCGTTGTCCGAGTACGGCGCGGACGCCACCACCGGTTACCACTCGGCGGACCCCGTGGCCGGTGACTACACCGAGGAGTACCAGGCGATCTTCCACGAGACGTACCTGGCACGGATCGACGCACGCCCCTGGTTGTGGGCGACCTTCGTGTGGAACATGTTCGACTTCGCATCGACGATCCGCGACGAGGGCGGCACCCGCGGTTTCAACATGAAGGGCCTGGTCACCCGGGACCGTACGGTCCGCAAGGACGCGTTCTTCTGGTACAAGGCGAACTGGTCCGACGAACCGGTCGTGCACATCTGTTCGAAACGGTTCGTGCACCGCACGGGCGACACCATCACCGTGAAGGTGTACGCGAATCAGCCGTCGGTCGGCCTGACCGTGAACGGCCGGGACCTGGGGGAACGCCACCCCGAGGGTCGGATCGCAACCTGGGAGGTCCCCTTGGGGACCTCCGACACCACGGTGGTCGCCACTGCCGGCCGGGCCCACGACGAGGCGACGTTCCACCGGGTCGCCGCCGAGGACCCGGCCTATGTGTGCCCGGCCCCGCGTCGGATCACGGGTGGCGCCCGCATGGACTCGTGGTACGAGGAGCACGGCATCGAACTGGACCGGTCCGGGTGGGGTTTCTGGTCGAACCTGGGCGAGCTGCTGGACGACCCGGCCACCCGTGCCGTACTGGTCGAGTTCTTCGGTGGAGCCATGCTCGACCATCCCCAGATCGGCATCGCCCGGGGATTCGCACTCGAGTTCGTGTTGGGCATCGCCGCCCCCGACCTGGAACCCGAACGTATCGCCGAACTGCAGACCCGACTCGGCGCGATTCGAGCGCCCGACGGGTGACGGTCGCGGCACGCTCGGCCGACATCCCGCCGACCGGGCCGTCCTGTCGGGACCGCCTGAGTGGGACCCGACGCCACGGACACGACCCGTCGTCACCGCGGGGTACGGAAAGCCGGAAACGTCCGGCACAATGGGAATCGAAGGCAACGATGAAAGAAGGTTCTGCCATGCGGACCCACGAAGCACCGACGACCGGATCGGACGGAGCACCGGTCACGACCACTCCCCCGTCGGATCCGGCACGGGTCGCGGTCGACCGGGTCGTGCAGGTGGGCCCCTCGTTCCTCGACGGCACGATCGACGCGGACCGGATGGCGAACACGATGGTCGATGCCGTCCGCACGTGGAAGGCACAGCGTGAGGCGGTCGGTGATGCCGTCGTGACCGACCCGCAGCTCGAGATGGTGCTGCGTGAGATCTACGGCTGCGGGGCGGGGTACCTGCGCGACATGTGTGACGGGGCCTGTGTGGCCCGGACGATCACCGCGTTGGTCGACGAGTTCGGCACCCCGGCATCCTGAGCGTTCCTCCGAGCGGGGATGAAACACCCGTGGTGACGTGTTGGAACCGACCATGACCGACACGCGCCTGCCCACGTACTTCCTGTCCCACGGTGGTGGTCCCTGGCCGTGGATGGCCGACCGGATGCCCGGCGACCTCTCGCAGCTGACCCGCTCGCTCGCCGCGATCCCCGGCGAACTGCCGACCACCCCCCGAGCGGTGCTGTGCGTGACCGCGCACTGGGTCGCACCGACCTTCACGATCCAACGGGCCGCGGCACCGCCGATGCTGTACGACTACGGCGGTTTCCCACCCCACACCTACGAGATCTCCGACCCCGCGCCCGGTGATCCGGCGCTGGCCGACCGGGTCGCCGAGCTGCTCGACGCCGCCGGAATCGATTCGGCGTTCGACGACACCCGCGGGTTCGACCACGGCACGTTCGTGCCGCTGTACGTCGCCTGGCCGGACGCGTCGATGCCGATCGTGCAACTGTCGGTCCGGGCCGGTTTCGACCCCGGCGAACATCTCGCGGTCGGCCGTGCGCTCGCGTCGCTGCGCGACGACGGTGTGCTGATCGTCGGCAGCGGCCTGTCGTTCCACAACATGCGCGGGTTCGGCCCGGCCGGGCGCGACGCCTCGATCGCGTTCGACGACTGGCTCACCGGGACACTCACCGGATCGGATCCGACCGACAGGACAGAACGGTTGCTGGCGTGGGAGACCGCGCCGGCCGCGCGTGTCGCGCACCCCGTCGAGGACCATCTGATCCCGCTGATGGTCGCTGTGGGCGCCGCGGGCGACGACCCGGGCACCAGGACCTACCATCAGGACGACTTCATGGGATCGGTCGCCGCGTCGAGCTACCGGTTCGGATGACGCCACACCAAGGGGGCCCCGCACCATGTCCGACACGCTCGCAACCGATCCGACGACCGCTCCCCCACCGTGGGCGTGGTTCGTCGCGCCACCGCTGTTCACCGACATGGACGCGTGGCACGACGCCGTCGCCGACATCCGTCGGACCGACCCGGTCCTGCTCGCCGAAGCCGATGGCTACGCACCGTTCCACGTACTGACCCGCCACGAGGACATCTTCGCGGTCTCCCGGGACCACCACACCTGGCACAACACGCCGCGGTCGGTGCAGGCACCCGACGCCCAGTACGACCAGATGGCGGCGTCCGGGCTGCCGTTGCCCAAAACCCTGGTGCACCTCGACGGCGACGACCACCGCGACCACCGGGCGGTCACGAGTTCGTGGTTCCGACCGAACGTCGTCGCGAAACGCCAACCCCGCATCGAGGCGATCGCGGACGAGTTCATCGAACGGATGCGGGCCATGGGTGGGTCCTGCGACTTCGCCCGTGACATCGCCCAACCGTTCACGCTGCGGGTGATCATGGACATCTACGGCGTCCCCGTCGAGGACGAGCCGTTGATGCTGGAACTCACCCAGGGCATCTTCGGGGCCGCGGACCCCGAGTACCTGGGTGACGCGGACGACCCCCAGGCGCGGGTGTTCGATTCGGTGATGCGCTTCATCGAGTACTTCGCGGCGATCACCGAGGACCGCCGGGCATGCCCGGTCGACGACATCGCGTCACTGATCGCGAACGGTCGGGTCGACGGGGAACTCATGGACGACGAACACCGGCTCTGGTACTACATCATCATCGCCACCGCCGGGCACGACACGACCTCCTACGCGCTGGCCGGCGGGCTCGAGGCGCTCGTCGCCCACCCCGAGGAGTTCGCGAAACTCGAAGCGGACCCGGACCTGACGAACAACGCGGCGGACGAGATCTTCCGGTGGACCTCGCCGGTCCGGCACTTCATGCGCTTCGCGCAGCACGCCACCGAGGTCGGCGGGGTCGCGA
Organism: uncultured Iamiaceae bacterium; assembly: GCA_964626395.1. GTDB lineage: Bacteria > Actinomycetota > Acidimicrobiia > Acidimicrobiales > Iamiaceae > JAFDWI01. The sequence goes on from CAZVFF010000052.1 coordinate 9,881, forward strand.
TCCCCGAGGGTGGCCGGGTGCTGTTGTCGTACCCGGCAGCAAACCGGGACCCGGCGGTGTTCACCGACCCGCAGGCCTTCCGGGTGGACCGTGACGACACCGACCGGATCCTCACCTTCGGGATCGGCGCGCATTTCTGTCTGGGGATCCAGTTCGCGAAACGCGAGATCCGCACGATGATCGACCGCTTGTTCCGCGAGCTGGATCACGTCGAGCAGGTCGGCGACGTCGAGTACGCACAGTCCCATTTCGTGTCGGGCGTCAAGGGTCTGCCCATCGAGTACCGGTTCGTCTGATCGTGCCCCACCGGGCGGGTCGGGTCGAATGGAACACCGGTAGGGTGAGGGCCACACAACCGGTACCAGGGGGTCGGCCGCGCATGTCGCATCGGGCACACACCAACAGGCGCGGGCTGCGTCGGGGCGTCGGCGTCATCGCGGTGTTCGCGCTGGTCGGCGCGCTCACGACCGCGTGCGACACCACCCACCGTCGGGACTCGGTGCCCCGCCCGGCCGGGGCCGAACCGACCCGGTATCTGGATCCGGTGTTCCCCGACACGACACGCCCCGACGACGTCCTCTACAGCACCGTCGACGACCTGCAGGGAAACCCCGTCGACCTCGCCGCCGAGGCCCGACCCGCGGTGGTCGTCGCCCACGGCGGCGGGTTCTTCAGCAACAACAAGAAGACCCGTTTCGAACGGGAGATCTCCGGGGAACTGGCACGACGCGGGTTCGTGGTGTTCTCCATCGACTACCGCCTGTTGGCCAACACCAGCTGCGGCCGGGCCGACCCCACCGATCCGGCCACCGGCTGCCGAACAGCGGCGCTCGCAGCGTCGAGTGACGCAGCGGCCGCGGTCCGCTTCGTGCGGGCCCACGCGGGGAACTGGAACGTCGACCCCGCCCGGATCGCGATGCTGGGCGACTCCGCGGGCGCGGTGATGGCGACGATCGTCGGCATCGCATCCGAGGTCCCCCTGCTCCCCACGGACGACATCCGACGCCAACTGCTCGGGGGGGACTCGGTCTTGCCGATGAACACCGACTGGCCCGACGAATCCGGCGCCATCCGGGGATGGGTCGCGTTGTCCGGCGCGCTACCGATCCCCGAGGTCCAGGGCATCGACCTGCTGATCCGGACGCTCGAGACCCCACCGTCGTGGGGCATGCAGTTCAACGGCACCGACGATCCCGAGTCCCCGCACGACTGGGTCGTCCAGACCCGCGAGATCCTCCAGAACATCCCCGGGGAAACCGTGCTGTTGCGCAGCTACGTGGGTGCCGGTCACGTCTACGAGATCTGGGACGATCCCGAACTGCGTGCCGACTTCGTCGAACAGTCGACCCGGTTCCTGCACGCGGTCCAGGAACTCGGCGACGCCCCACAGCAACATCCGGCGACCTGACCCCGGCAAGCGTGCAGGCGGACCGGTTCCCACGATGACACCCATGGTCCGATCCGAACCCGTGGCGTCCCCCCGTTCCCCGCTGCTCGACCATCTGGCGGCCTGGGCACGCATCCGACCGGACGCGCCGTTCGTGTCGTTCCCC
>CAZVFF010000053.1:0-11327 GCA_964626395.1 uncultured Iamiaceae bacterium
TTCGACGTGCACCTGATCGACGGGACCTACGAACTGTTCCGCCACCACCACGCCCTGCCGTCGCATGTGACCGACGACGGGCGCGAGGTCGCCGCGGTGCGCGGTGTGCTGTCGTCGCTGGTCCGCATGCTCGACGACGGCGCCACCCACGTGGCCGTGGCCACCGACCACGTGGTCGAGTCGTTCCGCAACGACCTGTGGGACGGCTACAAGACCGGAGAGGGGATCCCGGAGGACCTCGCCGGCCAGTTCGGGCTGTTGGAAGAGGTCCTGGAGGCGGCCGGGTTCACCGTGTGGCCGATGATCCGGGGCGAAGCCGATGACGGGCTCGCCACCGGTGCGGTGATCGCCGCGGCCGACGACCGCGTGGATCGGGTGCTGGTCTGTTCACCCGACAAGGACCTCGCCCAGTGCGTCGGCGGCAAGGTGTTCCAGTTCGACCGCCGCGCGGGAACGGTGCGCGACGCCGCCGGGGTGCGCGACAAGTTCGGGGTACCGCCGGCATCCATACCCGATTACCTGGCCCTGGTGGGTGACACCGCCGACGGGTTCCCCGGCCTGCGCGGCTGGGGGGCGAAATCGACCGCCGCGGTGCTGGCCCGCTACGAACACCTGGAAGCGATCCCACCGGACGCCACCGACTGGGACGTGGGCGTGCGCGGAGCCGCGAAACTCGCCGAACGGCTCGTCGCGGACCGGGAGGCGGCGATGTTGTTCCGTCGACTCGCGCGGCTGGTGACCGACTCCGACGAGGTGACCGGCACCGTCGACGACTGGCGGTGGGCCGGCCCACGGGCCGACGCGGCGGACGTCCTGGCCCGAATCGACGCGACGGCGGCCGGCCGGATCCTCGACGAGGTCGCGAACCGGACCGGCTGAACGACACCAGCGGCGTCGACCACCGATCCGGCGATACGGTGCAGACCATGAGAATCGTGGTGACCGGAGCGGGGTTCGGCGGTCTGGAGACCTGTGTACGCCTGGCCGAGGCGATCGGCGACGAACCCGAGACCGAGATCATCCTGGTGGACCGGTCCGACGCGTTCGTCGCCGGTGCCGCACACGTGGTGTTGCTCACGGGGCAGGTCGACCTGGCCGACGTCCGGCGGCCCTACTCGTCGTTCGTCCACCCCTCGGTGCGGTTCGTGCACGCCGACGTGCAGCGGATCGACACCGCGAACCGGGTCGTGCACACCGCCGCGGGAACCTTCGAGGCCGACGTGATCGTCGTCGCGCTCGGCGCGGAACTCGACGTGGCCGCGACCCCGGGCCTCGCCGAGGACGGTCACGAGTTCTACACCCTGCCCGGGGTGATCGGTGCCCGCCGCGCACTCGCCGGTTTCGTCGGCGGTCGGATCGTGGTGGGGGTGTGCGGCACGCCCTACAAGTGCCCACCCGCACCGGCGGCGGCCACACTCGCCGTCCACGACCTGCTGTCGGATCGGCGACGTTCGGGCCCCGCGGACCTCACGCTGGTCATGCCGACCCCGAGCCCCATCCCGCCGTCACCGGAAGCCTCGGCCGAGGTGCTCGCCAAGTTCGACGAGGAGGGCATCGTCTGGCGGGGTGACACCCGGATCACCCGGTTGGACCCGGAACGGCACGTGGCGGTCACCGCCGAGGGCGACGAGATCGGCTACGACCTGTTCCTGGGCGTGCCCGTCCACCGGGTCCCCGAGGTCGTCGCGCTGGCCGGGTTGTCCGACGACGGTTGGGTGCCGGTGAACCCGTCGACGATGGAGACCGCGCACGCCGGCATCTACGCGCTGGGTGACATCGTCGACATCGGTGCCCCCAAGGCCGGGGTGTTCGCCGAAGCGCAGGCCGCGGTCGCGGCCCGCCACATCGTCGCCCGCCACCGCGGGGAGACCGACCCGGACCGGGGGGCCGACCGGGGCGTGTGCTACCTGGACATCGGGGCGGGTCGCACCACCGGGATCGAGGTCACCTTCTCGCCGGGGGTCGACACCCGGGTGGTGCTCCACGAGCCGTCGGAGCGGACCACCGACGTCGCGCACGCCTCGGCGGCGGCCCGCGACCGGCGCTGGTTCACCTGACCGGCCCGGCTCGCCGTCATCACGGACGCAGATGACGGACAATGCTTCAGCGCACGAAACCCCAGGTCGGAGGGCATTCGGTGGGCGTGATGCGGGCGGACCGGGAACGGTTCGCGTTCGGTTCGCGCGCCGGGCGTAGAACGGGTTCCAGGATCGGATGCGTGACACCGTCCGGTCGTGGTGGCGGGAATGCGTTGGTCCGGGGTCGGGCGGAGACCCCGGACCAACCGATTTCCCCGCCGGCCGTCAGGGACGACCAGCCGGACGGCGTGGTCGCACCACTGCGGCGATCGCGTCGGCGATCCCGACCTTGCGACGATGCTCACGCACCCGGTTCCGTTCCAGACCGCTGGTCACCCAACACGCCGACAGCCCACTGAGCGGATCCGCGAACGCCAACTGGCCACCCGCGCCGTCGTGCCCGAACGCGTACGGCGACGTGGCCGTACCGAAACCCCGGAACACCGCGTTGCCGTCCTCGCCGGCCACCACCAGGCCCAGGGTCCGGTTCGCGGGGACGCCCTCGGGGTCGGGCAGCCGGTTCCGGACGTGGCCGGTGCCGTCGGCCAGGATCGTCGCGTCCCACAACTGGTCCGGGTTGTGCAACAGGCCCTGGTAGAGCATCGCCAGGTCGGCGGCCCGCACCACCGCGCCACCGCCGGGCACCCCCTGGGACCTGGCCGCGGGGTGGTTGAGCGACGTCAGGACCGCCTGGGCGAAGTCGACCGGCACGCGGGGCACGTCGCGCACCTGTTCACCGAACACGTCGACGATGTCGTCGATCGTGGCCTCGTGCCCGACCCCGACCACCTCGGCGATACCGTCCTGGTCCTCGACGGGGATCCCCAGCAGACGGGGCAACCCGAGCGGTTCGGTGACCAACGCGTGGATCGCGTCGGCGTAGCCCTGCCCGGTGACGACCTCGATGATGTCGCAGAGCACCCAGTGCGCCGACGTCGCGTGGTAGACGTAGCGCGTCCCGGGGTGGAACTCGAGCTCCCATTCGGCGTACGCGGCCAGCCGGTCGTCGCGGGTGCGCCAGTCCCGCGGACCCAACATCGCCATCGGGAAACCACCGGTGTGCAACAGGACCTGTTCGATGGTGACCAGACCCTTGCCGTTCCTGCCGAAGGGGGCGAGCAGCATCGACACCGGTCGGGACACGTCCAGATGCTCGTCGCGCATGAGGCGCCACACGGCCGCGGCGGTGAGCACCTTGGTCGCCGAGTACGGGATGAACCGGGTGGTCGGCTCGGCACCGAAGGTGGCATCCACGATGAGCTTCTCGTCCCAGGCGACCGCGATCTGGCAGGCCGGGAGCAGACCGTCGTCGACGTCGCGGCGTACGAGGCGCACCAGGGCGTCGACGGCGGCCGGGTCGATCCGGTCGGGCAGGGACGAATCGGAGCGGGGAGGAACGGTCATCGCCGTGACCGTACCCGCCGCCCCCGGGGAGGGTGGTTGCGGCCCCATTGTCTAATGGGATACATTAGAACCTGTTCCAGTCACGATCCCGGGAGTCCCCCATGGAATTCGGCCTCTTCTTCAACGGTTACCTGCCCGGCCCCGCGGCCTTCGACCGCGAAGCCGAACACACGATGCTCATGCGCGAAGCGGAGTACGCGGTCCTCGCCGACTCCCACAACTGGAAGTACGTCTGGTTCAGCGAACACCACTCGCTCACCGAGTACTCCCACATGTCGGCCCCCGAGAGCATGATCCCCTTCGTCGCCGCCCAGACCGAACGGATCCACGTCGGCGCCGCGATCATGAACGCGTCGCCCAAGGTGAACCACCCGCCACGCCTGGCCGAACGGGCCGCCATGTTGGACCACCTCACCAAGGGACGTTTCGAGTTCGGCACCGGCCGCGGCGCCGGCCAGCACGAGATGCAGACCTTCGACCTGTCCACCTCGGAGACCAAACCGATGTGGGACGAGGTCGTGCCCGAACTGGTGCGCATGTGGGAGACCACCGACTACGAATTCGAAGGCGAGTTCTTCCGGGTCCCCTACCCCCACAACATCCTGCCCAAGCCCTACGGGGTCGGGCACCCGCCGATCTGGCTGGGTTGCGGCAGCCCGCCGAGCTTCACCAAGGCCGGCAACCTGGGTATCGGGGCGATCGCGTTCAACTTCGAACCGGTCATGAACCTGAAGGGCCGGATCCAGAACTACAAGGACGGCATCGCCGAATGCACCGACCCGCTCGGTGAGTTCGTCAACGACAACGTGATGATGACCAACGCCGTGATCTGCCTGTCCGACGGAGAACGGGCCCGCGAGATCGCGATGTCGGCCGGGCGTGGCTACCTCAACTCGATGGTGGCGCTGTACCACTCGACGATGCCGCCGCAGAAGAACGGCGTCACCTGGCCCGACCGTCCCCGTGCGATCGCGTCCGAAGAGGAACTCGACTACGCCATCGACAACGGCTACCTGCTGTGCGGCACCCCCGAACAGGTCCTCGAGCAGATCGCGAAGTATCAGGAGGTCGGCACCGACCAGCTGGTGTTCGGGATCCCCAACGAGGGTTTCGAACACGACGAGGTCATCGAGATGATCGAACTGTTCGGCGACAAGGTCATCCCCGAATTCGACACCGACCCCGAGCACCGCACCGCCAAGATGCGTGCCACGGCGAAGCCCAAGTACCCGATGTTCACCCGGCTGCCCGAGGACCTGCGCCGCCCCGAGGTCATCCCGACCAACTCGGTGATGCCCGTCGAGGACTACCCGGGCGCCTGAGCGACGGACCCCGACGGTGTCCCGTCCCGGTGTCGGGGTCGAAACCCGCGAACGCCTGCTCGACGTCGCCGAACGGCTCTTCGCCCGACACGGTATCGACCGGGTCACCTCCCGACAGGTCGTCGAGGCGTCCGGCCAACGGAACGTCTCGGCGATCTCGTACCACTTCGGGTCGCGCGAGGGTCTCGTCCTCGAGATCCTCGCGCGACGTGGTGGTCCGGTCGACGACGCCCGCGGCCGGTGCCGTGGGGAACTGGGACCCGAACCTCCGGTCCGTGAACTGGTCGGCTGCCTGGTCGATCCGTACCTCGCGTTGCTCGCCGAACCGGCCGGCCGCTCGTACCTGCGCCTCGTCGCGCAACTGCGGGGCCGGTTCGCGGCGTGGCGGATCGAATCGGACCGGGACACGACCCGTCACCTCGCGGTGATCCTCGACGAGTTGGAACGACGTGGCGCGGGTTCCGACGCGATCCGACGGGAACGGGTCGTGGGGATGATCATGTTGTTGACCGGTATGGCCGACGAACGTGCCCGCTCGATCGACGACGGTGCCACCCCGGAGACGGCCGCCGACGAGTTCGCGGCCGACGTCGTCTCGATGTGTACCGCCCTGCTCACGGCGGTCTGAACGGCACCACCGGCGCGACCCGGCACGGCACTAGCGTGGAACGCCATGTCGACGCCACCGGGGACCGGACCCCACAGGTGAGGATCCGGGTCATGTCGGTCACCGAAGGGGTCGTCTACCACTGCTGGGCCGTCGACCGGTCCCGACCGTGCCGCCCCGAACTCGAGGTCGACGCGGCCGTCCAACCCGGTGACGTCGACGCCGGCCCGTTGCTGTTGTCCGTCGCGGACTACATCTTCATGGCCGGGGGCATCGACGTGGCACGCCCGTGCCTGCGGACCATGCGCGAACAGGGACGCCTCACCGACCACCTGGGTGTGGCCCACATCAGCTTTCCGATGTGGACGCCGATCGATCTGTCGGGACCGCCTCGATCGGGTTGAACACGGCTTCGGCCTGTTCGGCTTCCCGGTCGATCCGTGTCGTGAGCACCGGCGTCGTCCGCGTCCGGTCGACCGCGTCGTCCCACAACGCGAGGACCCGTTCGGCGGGGTGTCCGAGGGTGGCGGCCAGCCGGGCGAGCGCCCACTCCACAGGCCCCCAGTAGGCGCCGCCGCCGCCGTAGACGTTCAACAGCACCAGATGCCCGCGATAGGGCTCGAGCAGGTCCCACAGCCGCGCCGCGGCGGCACGTGAGGCGACGGTCGCCGCAACGTGCGCGAGGATGCCGAGCGCGAAGAACCGGTTCGTGTCCTCGGGCAGATCCTCGAAATCGGTGTCCACGAAGGAGTCGAGCATCTCCTCCGCGAGTTGAAGTGCGCCGGACTCCGCGGCCGTCAACGCCAACGCAGCGCGCCAGGTGGGGATGTGCGGCCAGGTGTGGACCGCGGACTGCAACGGCTCGAGCATCTCGGCTCCTCGACCCTGGAACAGTCGCAGCGTGACGAGGTTGACCTTGTGGCACGCGATCGCCTCACCGACGGTCGGCCGTGCCGACGCCGCCATCGAGAAACCCATCTCGGCCACCCCGAGTGAACCGTCGAGCGCGGATCCGAGTGCCTCCCAGGTCGTCACCGCCCACTGCCAGTACGCGTGGTGGGATGTGTCCGCCAACTCGCGTGCGATGGTCAGGTCGTCGAGGGCCTCGTCGCGACGTCCGGTGCGCACCAGTTCCTCGTGCCGGTACAGGTGCGCCGCGATGCGGGTTCCGGCTTCGAGCTGCGCGGCGGGGAGCGCCAGGACCTCGTCGAGTTGGGCCAGCCGGTCCTCGGTGCCGTCGGCGTCGGTGTTCGCCATCCGCAACCCCAGGATCGCCACGGCGAGATCGTTCGCTGACGCCTCCGGAGTGGAGCGGATGCGTTCCAGCGCGGAGTGCAGCATCGACCGGCGGACCTCGATGTCCTCGACGAACAGGAGCGAGATCGCCAGCTCGCGCTCGACGTTCGCCAGCAGGATCCGGGTGGCCGGGTCGTCATCGGCGCGTGCGCGCCGTCCCAACCGCTCGTGCGCGGCCCGCAACCGGGCGATCTGGGCGGATTCGTCGTCGACGATCGCCCCCCGGCCGGCCCGGCCGACCAGCAACAGTGTGGCCCGGGCCATGGCGTTGTCGTCTCCGTGGTGAGCGGCGACCTCGATCGCACGTTCCAGGATCTCGCGGGCCTTCTCGTGTTCGCGCAGGTTGATCAGGGCCCGTCCGGATCCGATCATCGCCGCGAGCCGGAGGCCCGGTTCGACCGCTTCGTCGCGCACGCATTCGAAGTGGGCCAGCGCGGTCCGCCATGCGCCCTGGTCGAGGGAACCCGACCCGGCCTGCAGGTGTGCCCCGAGCGCTTCGTCGCGACGGGACGGACCGGCGAGGCTCCAGTGGGTCGCCAGGGTCGCGGCCGGCGTGTCCCGGGCTGCGAGATGGTCCCCGGCGAGCCGGTGCAGCACTGCTCTGCGCGCCGAACCCGTCGACATCAGCACCGCCCGTGCCGTCAGATCGTGGGGGATCCGCACACTCCCGTCACGGCCGATCGACACGAGGCCGTCGGCGGCGAGCGCATCGATCGTGTCGGCCAGTTCGATCGGCCCACCACCGATGATCGCCTCGACGGCTTCCAGGTCGGCCCGGGTCCCGAAGACGGCGATCACCTCGAGCAGCTGCCGTTTCCGGGGGGTGAGCGTCCGCAGGAAGTTCTCCAACCAGACACCCACCGATTCGGGGACCGCGTCGTCGGCGGATCCGATGCCGTTCGTGCCGGCGTCCCGCACCAGCGCGCACGCGTAGTAGGGCAGCCCGCCGGTCCGACGGTGCAGGCGGGCGACCTCCTCGTCGGTGAAGCTGCGGAACGGGATGTGGTCGCGCAACAACCGGTCCAGTTCGTCCAGGTTGAACATCTCCAGGGGCAGGTCGGTGACCTCGATGTGCCGTGCCACGCTCGTGAGCACGGTGGCGACACCCTCGGGCACGTCCCGACACGTCGCCAGCACCAGGAGGGGCCCCGAGGTGTCGGTCAGGATCGACTCGATCAACACGAGGCCGTCGGGTCCGGCCCATTGCAGGTCGTCCAACACCAACACGGTCGGGTCGGTGACGATGTCCCGGGTGATCTGCCGGGCCACGGCGAGCGCGGCGTCCCGGGGAGCCTCGTCGTCGGTCGGGCCGGGCGGTGCACCCGGCTCCAGGTCCGGCAACAGGCGACCGATCGAGGGGAAACCGACCGACGCCAGACGTGCCAGCGGGGCGCTCTCGGCGAACACGTGCGCGAGGGCGTCGGCGAACGGCCCCCAGGTGTGCCCACCGGCCGGGCGGGCGCGTCCCCACAGGCGCTGGGGCGGTCCGATCGTCGTGAGTGCACGGTCGGCCAGGCGGGTCTTGCCGATCCCCGCGGGGCCGCGGATCAGGACCAGTTCGGGGCGGGATCCGTCGAGGACGCGTTTCCACGCCGTCGCGATCGCGTCCAGCGCCACCTCCCGCCCGACGAACGGTTGCGACGCGTCCGGATGATGATGCGACACGGGCACGTCGACCAGGCTCAACCGTGGTCGTTCGCGTGCCCGGATCAGATCGGCGAGCCCCGGGTCGGTTTCCCGACCGAACTCGGTGATCATGATCCGTTCCAGATCCTCGAAGGTGCGACGGGCGGACGGGAAGTCGTCGGCCTCCAGGTGCAGGCGGATCAGCGTCTCCCGTGCCTGCAGATTGACCGGGTCCCGTGCGATGACCTGCTCGGCCCACGCGATCGCATCCAGGGGGCGCCCCGCACGGTGCAACACGTCCAGCACGACCTGTTCCGCATGCGACGCGAGCGCTTCGATGCGGCGGCGTTGCCCGTCGGCCCAGAGCGAGTCGTTGTGGATCAGGAACGGATGGTGCAGTCCGGTGACCGCTCCGCGGAATTCGTCGATGTGCGAATCGTCGAGTTGCCCGCGCTCGCCGAGACTGATCAATTCCTCGACCCGGGACACGTTGTCGGTGACGGGCGTTTCGAGCCGGATCGTCCCGTGCGCGCTGGACACGGGCCGGTCCGTCGACGTCAGCGGTACCAACGTGTTGCGGACCTTGGAGACCACACCCCGCAACGCGCCACGCCAGTGATCCGACAGGTCGTCACCCCAGAGCACCTCGGCGACCCGCTCGGCCGATACCGATCCGCCCTCGATGACCAGCATCGCGAGCAGGATCTGTGCCTGACGGCCGCCGAGACGCACGACCGACCCGTCGGGTGCGAGGATCGCGACACGTCCGGTGACCCGGACGCCGATCGGGGTGGTTGCCGTGGACGTCATCGATTTCGTTGTGGTTGACGGACTGCTCGACGAATTGCGGGAATGACAACCAGTATTGCCTCGACGCCACATCGGCGCGTGCCGGTCCACGGTTCGTGACCGACGCCACGCCGTCGGCCGGGTCGTTCGACCGGCCGGGTGCCACCGGGCGCGTTCCCCGGGATGCGGGTAGCCTGGGCCGGTCAGTCCGATGAACGGATCCGTGCCATGACCGACCTCGACGAACGACCCGGACCCCCGGCGGCACCGCCTGCGCCGGGCGCCGTGGACGCCGGGACGGAGACGCCCGGTGTGGGTTCGCTCGCCGGGCGGGGAGCCCTGCTGGTATCGGGGATCGGCCTCGGTCTGGTCGGCGCCCACGCCATCGGCGTCCCGATCCCGGGCTGTCCGCTGCGCACGGCCACGGGATTCCCGTGCCCGTTCTGCGGGCTGACCCGTGTCGCCCGGCACGTGGTCACCGGTGAGGTCGGTGCGGTCGCGTCGGTCGATCCGGCCGCGCTGGTCCTGGCCGGGATGCTCGCCGTCGCGGTGATCGTCCAGGTCGTCGCGATGACCCGCCGGCGCCCCGGACCGGTCATCATGACCACACTTGTCGCGGGCGTCGCGGTGTTGGCGGTGCTGGGTGTCCACTGGGTCACCACGATCGTCACCGGTGGTGCGTTGTCGTTGTGACCGCGCTGGGCGCGGCCGCACGGCCCTGAAGCGCCCCTTCAACGGCCGCGCAGGTCGTCCCATTCGTCGGCGAAGCGTTCCTGCAGGGCGGCTTTGCGGACCTTGCCCATCGCGTTGCGGGGGAGCGCGTCGACGAACACGCACGCCCGAGGCGCCTTGAAACGGGCGAGGCGCTCGCGCACCGCATCGAGCAGAGTGTCGGGGTCCGGGGGCGCGTCGGGGTCGGTGGGGACGACGACCGCCAGGCCCAGTTCGCCGAACTCGTCGTCGGGCATGCCGACCACGGCCGATTCGGCCACGCCGCCGAGTCGGTCCAGCACGGCCTCGATCTCGGCCGGGTACACGTTCTCGCCACCGGAGATGATCAGGTCCTTCGCTCGGCCCACGATCCGGAGCCTGCCCTCGGCGTCGAGCGTGCCGAGGTCCCCGGTCCGGAACCAGCCGTCCGTGGTGAAGTCGGTCGTCCGGCGTTCCGGCATGCCCCGGTAGCCGGCGAACACGTTCGGACCGCGCACCTCGATCCCGCCCGGTTCCCCGACGTCCGCGAGCTGCAGCGACGGGTCGTCGGCGACCCGGATCCGGATCTCCACGCCGGGGAGCGCGAACCCGACCGACCCGGCGACCCGCGCGCCGTGCAACGGGTTCGAGGCGATCATCTCGGTCTCGGACATCCCGTAACGTTCCAGGATCCGTTGCCCGGTCCGTTGTTCGAACTCGTCGAAGACCGTCGGGGGCAGGGGTGCGGAACCCGAGATGAACAGGCGGACCCCGTCGGTCACCTGCCGGGTGAACCGTTCCGAGGCGAGCAGACGGACGTAGAACGTCGGCACCCCCATGAGCACGGTTCCCGGCCCGGCGAGCGCGTCGATGACCCGGTCGACGTCGAAGCGACCCACGAACCGCAACGACGAACCGGCCACGATCGCGGTGTTCACGGCGACGAACAGGCCGTGGGCGTGGAACGTGGGCAACGCGTGCACGGTGACGTCGTCGGGGCCGAACCCCCAGACCGTGCACAACGCCTGCGCGTTCGTGGCCAGGTTCCCGTGGGTGACGATCGCGCCCTTGGGTCGACCGGTCGTGCCCGAGGTGTAGATGATCGCGGCCGGGTCGTCGGGTTCCCGCCGGGCCGGTACGGGCACGCCGTCCGCGCCCACGCGGGCCACGTCGGGTGTCCGGTCGACGAGGTCGGACGCCTCGTCGGCGTCGCGGATCACGACCGTCGGTGCGGCGTCGGTGACGAGCGCGTCCGCTTCGGTGTCGGACAATGCCGGGTTCAGTGGTACGTGGACTCCTCCGGCCCACATGGTGGCGAGACACAGCAGGATCGCGTCGACGCCGGTGGGGACCCGGGCCACGACACGGTCCCCGGGTTCGAGCCCACGTCCGGTGAGGGCCGCCGCCGTGGCGGCGACCCGTCGGGTGGCCTGCGCGTAGGTGATCGGTCGACGGTGCCGGTCGGCGGGGAACGACACGAACGGCGCGTCCGGTCGGATGCGTGCCCAGGCCGCC
>CAZVFF010000054.1:0-11222 GCA_964626395.1 uncultured Iamiaceae bacterium
AGCGTCGTCTCGATCACCGAACTCCATTTCGGAGTTCTCGTCGCAACCGACGATGCCGAACGCGCCCGCCGTGTCGAGCGTCTCGCAGTGATCGAGTCCGCGTTCGATCCGCTTCCCGTCACCGCCGAGATCGCGAGGATCTGGGGACGTCTGGCTGCCAGGATCGCCGCGACCGGGAGGAATCCACGACGTCGTCACCTCGACCTCGCGATCGCCGCGACCGCTGTTGCCGAACGCGTACCGTTGCTCACGCGGAATCTTGACGACCTGAAAGGCCTCGAGGATCTCGTCGACGCGCGGGAAGCCTGATCTTTTCGCACGAATCCGATTCTCGTCACCCGCGACCGATACCGCGGGTACGATCAGATCATCGGCGGCACCTGTACGACCACGTTGGGGGGTCGGGGTCGTCTCGTGCTGCCAGCGGACGTCCGCAAGAGACAGGGCCTGGTCGCCGACTCGAAGCTGGTCCTCGTCGACTGCGCTGACGGAATCGCCCTGTTGACCCGTGATCAGCTCGAACGACGAATTCGCGACGCTCTTGCCGGCCAGGACCTGGTGACCGAGTTGCGCGAGGACCACGCGAGGGATGCTGCAGGCGACGGTAGCGTGGACGGCCATGACGACCGTGCCGTTTCCGATCACCGGTGAGCCCGACAAGGACGCATTGTTGGCCGACGACCCGTTCGCGTTGGTGCTCGGGTTGATGCTGGATCAGCAGATCCCGATGGAACGGGCCTTCGCCGGTCCGCACGATCTGCGGGAACGTCTGGGCGGAAGGCTCGACCCGGCGACGATCGCGCACGCGGACCCCGACGAGTTGACCGAGGTGTTCCGGATCAAACCGGCGTTGCACCGCTACCCGGGCGCGATGGCGAAACGGGCGATCGCGCTCGCCGGCATGATCGTCGACGACTACGACGGCGACACGGCCACGATCTGGACGGGTGCCGCCGACGGTGCGGACCTGTTGAAACGGACCAGGGCGCTGCCCGGGTTCGGCGAGGCCAAGGCGCGGATCTTCGTGGCGTTGCTGGCCAAGAGGTTCGGGGTGTGCCCGCAGGGTTGGCAGGCCGCGGCCGGTGACTACGCCGATGACGAACCCCGGTCGATCGCCGATGTGGATTCGCCGGAAGCGCTCGAAGCGGTGCGGGCGTTCAAGAAGGCGGCGAAGGCCGCAGCGAAGGCGAAAGCCGCCGGCTGACCGGCCGCCCACGGCCCACCCGCCCGTCCGCTCCCCCACCCGGTGGTTCGGGTCGGTTCAGGTGCCGCCGGGTCCGAGTTCCCCGGCGATCTGCACGCCGGTGACCGGTTCGGCGTCGGTGTCGTCCAGGTGCAGGGCGTCGCGGGTGCGGACCAGCCAGCCCAGCAGCAGCGCCACGACGCGGGGGTCGTAGCGCAGGCCGTGTCCGGCGCCGGCGATGATCCGCAACTCGGCGGTGCCGTGGGCGTCGGCGAGCACCCGGGCGTCGAACACGGGGACCGCTTCGTCGTCGGCGCCGTGGAGCACCAGCATCGGGATCTCCGGGATCTGCCGCGCCTGGTCGACGGGTCGGATCCGTCGCAGGCTCTCGGCGAAGTCGTCACCGGGCGCGGGGAAGTCACGGTCGCGGATCACCCCGAGTTTGCGGCTGTGTTGGATCAGCCGTCGGGTGTGGGACGCCCAGTCGTCGAATTCGGCCGGGGCGGCCATGGTGGCCACACCGTGGACCCGTCCGGGCCGTTCCAGGGCGGCCGAGATGCACAGCGCCCCGCCGGTGCCGAAGCCCGACAGCCAGACGTCCCTGGCGCCCACGGTGCGTTCCAGGTGGTCCATCGCGGCGACGATGTCGTCGCGCCAGCCCGACAGCGAGAAGTTCCCACCGGATGATCCGCACCCCCGGAACCGGAACGTGAACACCCGCCAGCCCATGGTGGTGGCGATGCGGGTGCCCAACTCGGACAGGTCGGATCCGGCGGCGAGCGACCCGGTGGTCGGGTCGGGGTAGCCGTGGCAGACGATCAGGGTGGGGGTGTCGGGCCCCGGGTTCGGTGGTTCGTTCAGTTCACCGTCCAGGGTGTCGGCGCCGCTGACGAACCCGCTCGGGATCGCGGGGGCCGGGTCCTCGGCGATGACTCAGCCGCCTTCGGCTTCGCGTCGGGCGACTTCGGCGGCGTGCGGGCAGGGCCGGTAGCCGCGGTTGGCGGCTTCGGCGAGCGTGTCGGGTCCGTAGCTGGCGAACTGGCGGGATTCCATCAGTTCGTCGATCTCTTCCTGGGGGCAGTTGTCCAGGTCGTGGACGAGCTGGGTGCGTTTGTCGCCCAGGTAGCGGAACTGTTCGAACCGGATCGGTCGTGCCATGGGTGCCAATGGTAGCCAGCGGGGGCGTCGGGGCTCAGTCCGGTTCGACGGGCCCGTCGGCCTGGGGGCCGATGGCACCGATGTTCTCCAGGTAGCGGGTCCGCAACGCGATGACCGCGGCGATGTCGTCGCGTTCGATGAACCGGGCCCGCTGGTCGTCGAGGCGCCCGGCGACGGCGTCGACGGCGGCGGGGTCGTCGAGGATCTGCGCGCCGGGCGCGGCCGGGTCGACGGCGGTGGTGGCCAGCCGGTCGGCGTCGACGCCGAGGATCCAGGTGACGTCGTCGGGGGTGAGGCGTGCCGCGGTGGCGTCGTCGACGTTGTCGGCGATCCATTCGGCGGCGGCGCCGACCTCGTAGGTGACGTGCGCGAGCGTGGTCGACGCGATGAACGTTTCGCGGCCCACGGCGACCAGGCCGATGCACACCACGGCGACGGCCGCGACGATGTAGATCAGGATCGCAAGCACCGCATCACCTGATCGACCGCCCTACAGCCCGATGCGCTGGGCCAGCAGTTCGCGGTGGTACGACGGGTCACCGAAGAGCAGTTCGGAGGATTTCGCCCGCTTGAAGTACAGGTGCGCGGGGTGTTCCCAGGTGAACCCGATCCCACCGTGGATCTGGATGTTCTCCGCCGCGCAGTGGAAGTACGCCTCCGAGCAGTACGCCTTGGCCAGCGACGCGACCGAGGGCAGTTCGTCGTTCAGTTCCGACGCGCACCAGCCGGCGTAGTACGCGGCCGATTTGGCGGATTCGACTTCGAGCAGCATGTCGGCGCACTTGTGTTTGATCGCCTGGAACGACCCGATGGGCCGTCCGAACTGGATGCGTTCCTTGGCGTATTCGACCGACATGTCCAGCACGTACTGGGCGCCGCCGACCTGTTCGGCGGCGAGCGCGACGGCGGCCAGGTCGAGGACCCGTTCGATCACGGGCCAGCCTTCGCCTTCGGTGCCGACCAGGGTGGCGGGGGTGTCGGTGAAGTCGATCTTGGCCTGTTTGCGGGTCTGGTCCATGGTGGCCAGCGGGGTGCGTTCCACACCGGCGGCGTCCGCGTCGACGGCGAACAGGGTGACGCCCTTGTCCGTGCGGGCGGCGACCAGCAGCAGGGTGGCGGTGTGGCCGTCGAGCACGTAGGACTTGGTGCCGTTCAGTTTCCAGTCGTCACCGGAACCGGTGGCGGCCAAGGTGATGCCGGCTTCGTCCCAGCGGCCCGCCGGTTCGGTCAACGCCAGCGTCGCGCGGGTTTCCCCCGATGCGATGCCCGGCAGGTACGCGGCCTTGGCGGCGTCGTCACCGGAGTGGATCAGGGTCTGTGCCCCCAGCACGACCGACGAGAAGTACGGGGCGCACAGCAGGGCGCGGCCCATTTCCTCGAGCACGACGATCAGCTCGACGAACCCGAAGCCCGAACCGTCGTGTTCTTCGGGGATGACGAGTCCCTGCAGGCCGAGCTGGTCGGCCATCTGGGCCCACACGGCTTCGTCGTAGCCGTCGGTGGTGTCCATCTGTTCGCGCACGGCGGCTTCGGGGGACTTGTCTTCGAGGAACTGACGGACGATCCGTCGGAGTTCTTCCTGTTCATCGTTGAATGCGAAGTTCACGCAGGTCCCCTTGTCGTGCTGTGTCGGCTTGCACCGAACGTTCTAGTGGATTCGTCACCCGTGGTCAGAACCGGCCGGGCCGGCTCCGTCGACGGCCGGCACCGGCGGGTTCGCCGGTGCCGTCGGGCGCACCTCGGCGTCGTCGGCGGCCGGTGCGGGCCCGGTGGTGTCGCCGCGGTTGTCGTCGCGACGTTTGGAGCGTTTGCGGCCGGCACCGAGGTAGCCGTACGCGTAGCCGTAGTACTGGTCCATCTCGGCGCGGTCGCAGTCGTTGAGCATCACACCGAGGGTGTCGGCACGGAATTGGCGCAACAGTTCGGCGACCCGTTCGGCGGCACTGGCGCGGGTGCGTCCGGCGCGCAGCACCAGCAGCACCGCGTCGGCGCTGGCGAGCAGTTCCACGGCGTCGTTGGTGGTCAGGATCGGTGGGGTGTCGAGCACGACCAGGTCGTAGCGGTCGCGCCACTGGGCGATGATCCCGGTGAGCCGGTCGATGGCGGCTTCGGGGCTGGGTGCGTCGGTGGGTCCGGGCAGGAACTCGACGCCGTCGATCCGGGTTTCACACGGCGCGTCGGGGTCGACGAGGTTCGGCACGGGTGCCAGGTAGCGGCGCACGGTGGGGCGCCGGAAGTCGCCGTCGACGACCAGCACGCGGCGGCCGTCGCCGGCGAAGGTGGCGGCCATGTTGACCACGGTGGTGGTCTTTCCTTCGGCCGGGCCGGGTGAGGTGACCATCAGCACCCGGGTGCCCGACGGTCCGTCGTCGCCGGTGGCCAGGGCGAAGTCGATGGCGGTGCGCGCGGCCCGGTACCGTTCGGCGGTCACGCCGGTGGATTCATCCGCGGTGGCGATGTGGTGGTCGCGGGTCTGTTCGCGGCTGAGTCCGGGGATCTCGGTGAGCACGCCCAGCCCGGTGAGTTCCTCGACCCGGTCCCGTCTGCGGACCCGGTCGTCCCAGGCTTCGATCACGAACGCGGTGATGAGCCCGAGCACTAGCCCGGCCGCGCCGCCGAGCAGCACCCGGGTGCGGGGGCTGACGACGGCTTCGACGGAAAGGTCGAGTTCGTCGAAGTCGGGGCCCGAGTTCGACGTGGTGTTCTGGGTGAGTTTGTTGCGGGCGTTGACGTTCTGGTCGTACCGGTAGGCGTAGCCGCGACTGTTGATCTCGATGTCGCTGGCGGGTTGCAGGACCGCCAGGGTGAATCCGCCGCCCTGTTCGGGCAGTTGGGCGAGTTGTTGGGCGATGTTGTCGATGTTCGAGTCGAGTTCCTGGAGCCGTTGGGTGGCGATCAGCACGGCGGCCGGGTCCTCGGCGGCGTCGACTTGGGCCTGGAGTGCGGCACGGTCGCTGCGCAACCCGTCGAGTTCGGTTTCCAACTGGGCGCGTTGGCCTTCGACGCTGTTGCCGGCCTGGGCCTGGGCTCGCAGCCGTAACGCGTCGGCGCCGGCGTCGGCGAGTTCCACCGCGGCTTCGGGTTCCCGGGCGATGGCGGTGACGTCGATGGCGTTGACGTTGGGGCGCACGACCGCGGCGAGCCGGTTGGCGACGTCGTCGACACCCAGGCCGAGTTGCACGGCGACCTGGTCGAGCAGCTCCTGGGACTGGATCTGCAACGCGGCCTGTTCCAGGGTGTAGTCGGCGGTGTTGCCGGCCGCGGACGACCGGTTCTCCTGCACCAGGGTGTTGGTGGCCTTGTAGTAGTGGGCGGTGACGGGCGCGGGTTTGATCAGCACGGCGGCGGCGATGCCGGCGACGACCCCGACGACGAGGCCGAGCGCGACCCAGCGCCACCGGCGTCGCAGCACGGTGACGTAGTGGCGCAACAGGTTGTCCGCGGGCCCGCCGGGGACGGGTCCCATCGCCGGGGCCCTGGGGGGCTGCGGGGTGGTCGGATCGGTCATGGTGTCGCGCGCGGTCCCTCCGTGGATCAGGCCGTCCACTCTAGAACCCGCGTCGGGGCGGTCGCCGCCTCGGGCGCGGGTGGGTGCGGTACGCTCCGGCGGTGACCGCACTGCTGATCATCGTGATCGTCCTGTTCGCGCTGGGGATCCTGGGCACGGTGGTCAAGGGCCTGTTGTGGTTGACGTTCATCGCTGCGGTGTTGGTGCTGGCCACCGTCGCCTACGGCTGGTTCAGGTTCCGCCGTTTGCAGGACTGACCCGTCCCGCAGCTCCAGTGCGGCGCGACGGTCGGGCCACGCCTGTGGTCAACCGATCGGGTCGTTCGGGTCGACGAGGTTGCGGTACAGGGCTTCGAGCATGTCGACGTGGGTTCCGATCGTGAACGCGGCGTCGTAGCGGGCCCGGACGCGACGGGCGAGGTCGTCGCGGGCGTCGGGGTCGTGCGCGTAGCGGCGCAGCAGCACCCCGGCGGCTTCAGCGTCGCCGGTGCGGAACAGCGTCTCGGGGGTGGCGCTGCCGATGGTTTCGGGGTGCGCTCCCCCGTCGGAGGCGATCACCGGCAGCCCGTGGGCCATGGCTTCGACGACGCTGAGCCCGAAGGGTTCGGCGGTGGCGCTGGCCAGGAACATCCCGGCGCGGGCCATGCGGGCGTCGACGTCGTCGACTCGGCCGAGGAACGTGGTCGCCGCCCCGATGCCGAGGTGTTCGGCGAGGCGTTCCAGTTCTCCGCGCCGGGATCCTTCGCCTGCGACGTCGAGGCGCCAGCCGTCGGCGGCGAGGCGGGACGACGCGAACGCCTCCAACGCGGTGGCGGTGTCCTTTTCGGTTTCGAGGCGTTGCGCGACGAGCACGACGGGTTCACGCGCCGTGGCGCTCGACGGCTCGCCGGCGGGCACGGGCACCCCGTTGGGGATGACGGTCGGCTCACCTCCGGCGTGCTCGGCGACGTACCGGCTGATCGCCACTTCGGCGGTGACCAGCCGCGGGATGACCGAGTAGATCCGCCGGGTGAGGCGGTCGTGACCGCGGGGCGCCGCGAAATGCAGCGTGGACACGACCGGTGCCCGCACGACCGGTCGGGTGGCCACGGCCACGGCATCAGCGGCGGTCATGTGCGCGTGGACGATGTCGGGGCGGGGCCGTCGTGCGGCGGGGCCGAGGCCGGCCCGCGCCCCGGGCGCCGCGGTGTGGCCCACGGGCGCGTCACCCAACGCGGCACGCATGGCGTCGGTGCGGCCACCGACGATCTCCACGTCGTGACCGCGGCGGGCCAACTCGACCGACGTGGTCGCCACGTACCGTTCCACACCGGCGAAGTTGTCGGTGCAGATCAGATGTCTGACACGCACGGCGCGGTGCCTTCCCTCGGGGTCGACTCGACCACGGGATCCTACCGGCGGCCCGCGAGCCGCCTCGCGGGCCCACGCCCCACGTAGCATCGGGTTTTCCGCGTTCCGGGAGGAGGCCGCCAGATTCCATGCCGATGACCGAACCCGGCGGCCGCCACGCCCGCACCACCACTCGGCCCGAGGTGGGCCCCGGGGTGTTGGCGGTGGTGATCGGCGGCATCCAGTTCGGCGCGGCCTGGGTCGCGGCGTCGTCGACCCGCGCCGCGGTGGCGGTGATGGCGGGCACGTTCGCGCTCGCGGCGGTGGTCATCTGGCCGTCGTTCATCCTGGTGGCGGCGTTCCCGGCGAGTTTCGCGACCTGGCGGGTCGGCCCTGCGGCGATCGATTTGAGCATCGCCGACGCCATGACGGCCCTGGGGGTGCTGGCCGCGCTGCCCTCGGTGCCGTGGCGTGCCAAGGCGTTCCGCCAGGTGCTGTTCGCTGCCGTCGGCTACAGCCTGGTCGTCGCGATCTCGGTGGTCGCGCACCCGTCGTTGTCGGCGGGCGTCGAGGTCGCGCACCGGTTCGTGATGGTCGTGGGAACGGTGTGCATCGGGGCGGCGTTGGTGAACCGGGGCAAGGTCACCCCGGCGTTGCGGGCCCTGGTGATCGCGGCGTGTGTGGTGGCGATCGCGGCGATCACCGACACCCTCACCAACGACCTCGACCCGGCGTACGCGTTCGACCTGCAGAAGAACACGATCGGCACACTCATGGCGAGCAGCCTGTTGTGCCTGTATTTCGGCCGCAAGTACCTGCGGTGGCACCCGAGCGTGGTGGTCGCCGCCGGGCTCACCATGGCGGGCGGCCTGGCGGCGTCGCAGTCCCGCGGTGCTGCACTGGGCCTGGGGGTGGCGGCGCTGCTCTACCTGATCCGCACGACGTGGCAACGCGAGGGCCGCCGGCTGCTACGGATCCTGCCGCTCGTGATCCTGCTCGCCGCGGCCATGGGCACGGCGATGGTCATGAGCTTCCAGAAGCAGGCGGATGAACGAACCGGCGCTGACTACAAGTTCAGTTCGGTCGGCTCGCGCACGACCAACTTCTCGGACGTGTGGGACGACGTGATCGTCCCGAACCCGATCCTGGGGGCAGCACCGAAGTGGTTCGGGAAACCGGACAGGCCGGCAGCACCGCACAACATCGTGCTCAGTGAATGGTCCGAGGACGGGATCATCGGTCTGCTGGCGCTCATCGGGTTGTTCTGGGTGTGTCTGCGTGTCGCGAACCGGGCACCTCCGCCACTGGGACTGCTCGCCTGGTATGTGGTGTTTGCGCGGATCATCGCGGCCGGGTTCGACATCTTCTGGGTGGCGGGTCCGAACACGTTGCCGTTCCTCGCGCTCGGCCTGGCCGTGGGAGCTTCCGCGCACGCGGAAAGCACTGCTATCGAGCCGACCCCGCAACTGGTCACCGCACGGTGACCGGACCGTCGCCACACCACCCGCTCCGGGTACTGCGGGTGTACCACTCGGCGGTGGTCGCGGCCTGGCGTGCACGCGAGGCCGCACTCGCCGACCACGACGTCGACGTCCGGCTCGTCTCCGCGCGAGGTTGGAACGAGGGCGGCGCCGTGGTCGAACTTCACGCCAGGACCGGCGAGGATGTGACCGGTGTCGGCACGGTCGGCCGTCACCCGTTCCGCTTCTTCTACCGCCCGTGGGCGCTGTGGCGCGCGCTCAGGCGCAATCGCCACGTCGACGTGCTCGACATCCACGAGGAGCCGGCGGCGCTCTCCACGTTCGAGGTTTTCCTGTTGGCACGCCTCGCGGGTGTCCGCGCACCGGTGGTCCTCTACAGCGCACAGAACCTGGTGAAGTCCTATCCCCCGCCGTTCCGTTGGATGGAACGTCTCATGCTGGGTCGCGCCGCGGCGGTCCACACCTGCAACGACGACGTCGAAGCGGTCCTGCGAGCGAAAGGCTTCACCGGCGAGGTGGTGAACCTGGGGTTGGGTATCGACCTCGACCATTTCACGCCCGACGAACCGCCGACCGACCGATCCACGCGGCCACTCCGTCTGGGTTTCGTCGGCCGCTTCACCGAACAGAAGGGCGTGTTCACGTTGCTCGACGCGCTCGCCGAGGTCGACGGGGTGGAGCTGACGCTCGTCGGCGCCGGACCCGACGAAAAGCGCCTCCGCGACACGGTCACCGAGCGCGCGCTCGACGACCGCGTCGAGGTCCACGGGTTCGTCGCCCACGACGATCTCCCCGCGTTGTATCGCCGTTTCGATGCGCTGGTCGTCCCATCGCTGGACCGTCCGAACGTGCGGGAGCAGTTCGGGCGCGTCATCGTCGAAGCCATGGCGTGTGGCACACCGGTGATCGCCTCCGACGTCGGCGCGTTCCCGGCCGTGGCCGGCGGCGCCGCGGTGATCTTCCCCCAGGGGGATGCCGCCGCGCTCGCGGCCGCCGTCGCACGAGTCAGCGAAGACCCGGACCTGCGGCGGCGCCTCCGCGAAGACGGTTTGGAGCGTGCCGGGTACTTCCGGTGGGACCGCATCGCCGCCGATCAGGCGGCTTTGTATCGACACGTTCTCGCGATCACCACCTGATCACCCGCCGCGTCCGATCATCCGGCGTATCGATCCCCGTAGGCCGAAGGCAGGCTGGGCCGTCCGACCCATTCACGGGAAATGAGCATTCCGCACCGTGCGTTTTGAGCATGCGGCGTGGCAGAATGTCCGACGGATCGAGGGAGTAGGACATGAACATCGATGTGGTGATCGTGACGTTCAATTCGGCGTCACATCTTCCCCGCGTACTGGGCGGTCTGCCCGACGGGGCCGACATTTTCGTGGTCGACAACGCGTCGTCCGACAACTCGGCCGACGTCGCCGCCGCCCACGGCGCGACGGTCGTGCGCGGTCAGGTCAATGCCGGTTTCGCCGCGGCATGCAATCGTGGTGCCGCGTTGGGGAACGCCAAGACCATTCTGTTCCTGAACCCCGACGCCGTGATCACCGCCGACGCGCTCGAGCTGCTGGTCCGCGAGATGGACGACGACGTCACGGTCGGGGTCGGTTCGCCGCGCTTGTTGAACCCGGACGGCTCCCGCCAGCGCACCCAGTGGCCGTACCCCTCGGCTGCCGGTGCCTGGCGGGAAGCCCTGGGCTTCGCGTCGAAGGTCGAAGAATCGAATGACGGGTTCGTGGTCGGGGCGTGTTTCGCGGTGCGTCGCGAAGCCTTCGAAGCGGTCGGCGGGTTCGACGAACGTTTCTGGCTGTACGGCGAAGAGGCCGACCTGTGCAAACGCATCGAAGACGCCGGCTGGGCGGTCCGTCGGTTCCCGTCGGTGACCGCGACCCACATCGGCGGCGCTTCCGGCGGCGAAGACCCGGCGCAGAGCCGACTGGTGCTGGAACATTTCCAACGCGGTGGCGAACACTTCGTGGAGAAGCACGAGGGTCGCGGTGCGCTGCTGGCGTACCGCGCCGCGAACCTGACGGGCTCGCTCGGGCGTGGGCTACTCGGTGTGGGGCAGCGGAGTGCCGAGCATCGCCGCCGCGCGGTGCGTCTCGGCCGCACCCTGGCAGAGAATCCCAGTCGGGTCGATCTGGACAGTCCCGCCTCGACGGCACCCACCAAAGGGCTGGTGGTGTGTTCGCTCGAAGCGTGGGATGAGGTGTGGCGTCGCAATCAGTTCTTCGTCCGTGAATTACTCGAGTCCGACCCGGATCTGCGGGTGTTGTTCGTCGAGCCGGCGTTCGACGTGGTGCACGAACGACGTCAACGGAGCAGCCGTCGGCGTCGGCCCGGTCTGCGGCCGGTCGAGGCCGACGGGCGAATCGTCCGGTTCGAACCGGTCAAGTGGCTCCCGCGCCGGCTCGGTGGGGCGGCCGACAATTGGCGGGACGACCAGGTGCTCGACGCCGTCCGCAAACTCGGGTTCGTCGATCCGACGTTGTGGGTGAACGATCCGAGCTATGCGTCGCTCGCCGACCGGGTCGACTGGCCCGCGGTCTACGACATCACCGACGACT
>CAZVFF010000055.1:0-5965 GCA_964626395.1 uncultured Iamiaceae bacterium
ACCTGTTCGAAGAAGTCGATGTAGCTGGGGTGGTGGATCGGGTTGAAGTCCCACGGGGTCGGGTGGGTCAGGATCAGCACGCCGCCGTCCCGCACCAGCGGTTTGTTGCGGTACATGTTGAAGAAGTAGCCCAAGCCCAGGCACATCACCAGGATCGGGTTCATCGTCGAGTTCACGTTGTACGGACAGATGTAGGGCAGACCCATCGTGAGGATGTCGGTCTGACCCTCCACGGTGACGAGCTGTTCGTCGAACACCTGGGCCAGGGTCGCTTCGTGCACCGCCTCGACCTCACCGGCGTGCACCGACGTCAACGCGTACGGCGCCCGCCAGGAATGGAAGATCCGCCGGGCGGCATTCGTCGGCATCCGGTCCAGGCCGGCCTTCATCGCCAGGAACGTGGCCCGATCGCGCAGGTTCCACTCCCACTCGCGTTTGGAGAGCACCGCCATCGGTCCGCTCTGGCCGAACGTGTCGTTGTTGACGGTCGTCTCGATCTGGAAGATCTTCACCCCGGCGGCGGTGATCACGTCACCCATCCGCCAGTTCGACTTGTGCAGTTCCGAGGCGTGACGGTCCATGAACGACTTGGACCGCCGCATGGTGCGGACGTTGTGGTGGTTGCGGATGCTGCGGTAGCTGGCCAGCCCGGTCGCGGTGGATTTCCAGCCGCCGTCCATCGACACCAGGTTCAGGTTCACGTACACCAACAGGTCGGACTCCGCGGCGCGCCGGTTCATCTCGACCAGTTCGCCGTCGCCGGTGGTGCCGAGCTCGGCCATGTTGTCCGGGTCCTCGGCGTCGTGGTTGTAGATCCGGCCCAACGGCGCGAACGCGTCGAAGACACGGTCGCCCACGGCGTGGCGGAGCTCGGCCTCGGTCATGCGACGGTGCAACGCGAGCGCGGCGATCAGGTGGATGTCGTCCACGCCTTTCGCGGCGGCCACGTCGAGGACGGCCTCGATGACCCGTTGGCGCACATCGGGTCGACGCATCGACGGCAGGGGCAGCGACAGGTCGTCGAACGCGATCGTCAACTTCATGCCGGGGAACAACAACGCGTGCAGCGGTTCGCTGTCACCGGTCGGGTTCTCGAGCGCCCGACGGATCGCGGCGTCCGGGTCCTCGACACCCTCGTACGGTTCGGGCGGGTACACGACGCGGGAACGGCCGGCGGGGAGTTTCTCCAGGCGGAACCCCTCGCCGTGGTGGAACAGGATCGGCGGGGTCGACCGGTCGACGTCGAGCACGAAACCGGGGCGGGGCATCAGCGGGCCTCCTGGAGGGGGAAGACGATCATCGGGTCCGTTCCTTTTCGTCGCGCAGGTCGAACACGACCTTGACCGACCCGCGACGGCCGGCTTCGGCGGCGTGACGGATCGCCTCGGTGTAGCGGGCCAACGGGTAGGTGGCCGACACCAGACGGCCCATGTCGAACGATTCGACGACCCGGGCCGCGTCGGCGAAATCGGCGCGGGTGTAGGCGTAGCAGCCCTGCAGACGGGTCTCCCGGTGCCACAGGGCGGTCAGGTCCAGCCCGACGCGACCGGGCATGCCGACCATCACGACCGTGCCGCCGGGGGCGACCACGGAAAGGGCCTGTTCGATCGATGCGGCCGAACCCACGCAGTCGATGACCACGTCGATGCCGCCGGTCAGTTGTGTGCCACCCAGCATGAGCGACCGGCTGTGCGACCGCACCGCGCGGGTCAACTCGTCGGGTTCGACGACACGGTCGGCGCCGAACTCGCGGGCGAACCGGCGTTGCACGGGATGTTTCGCCGTGGCGATCAACGCCCCGGGGGCGGCACCGAAATGTCGGAGACCGGCGATCGTGCCGAGCCCGAGCGTGCCCGAGCCGATCACGGCGACCGCGGGTGGATCCATCGCGGCGACGGTGCGGGCCGCGTGCACCGCGCAGGCGACCGGTTCGATCATCACGGCAGCCTCGTCGGTCATCGCGTCGGGCACCGGATGCAACTGGGCGGGGTGGGCGACCATGTGGGTGGCCCACCCGCCACCGGTGTCGGTGCAGTACCCGGACTGCAACCCCGGGGCCAGGTGGCCGAACGCGATGCGCTCGCAATGGTTGGTGCGGCCCGCTGCACACGACGCACACGGCGGGTCGATGCCCCGTACGATGCAGTCGAGCACGGGGATCACGACGACCCGTTCATCGGCGTCGGTGTCGGCGACGACCTCGTGGCCGGGGATGAAGGGGAACGAGACGATCGGTTCGAAGTACCGCGACGCGTGGCCGTCGATGGTCGCCAGGTCCGAACCGCAGATGCCCGCCAGACGGGGCCGGAGCCGCACCCAGTCCGCCGTCGGCAACTCGGGTGGGTCGGCGTCGACCAGGTCCAACGGGCCGGGTCGGGCGCCGGTGCCCGGACGCAACCCCGCAGCGATCCGGGCGGCGGCGTACCGGGGCAGGTTGCGCGAGAACTCGAGCGCCTTCATCGCTTCGTCGCCTTCCTGCGTGCGGTGCGGCTGCGCCGACGGGACGGTTCGGCGAGTAGCGGTTCGGTCATGCGGGCCGCCAGGCGGGCGAACAGGTCGTCGCCGCGGCGGCCGGCTTCGGGTGCGATCGGTACCATCGGCGCCCCCGATCCGGACGACGGGGACCAGTTCTCGACCAACCAGCCGCGTTTACGGGCCAGTGCGGCGAGGCGTGCTTCGGGGTTGACCGCCACCGGGAAGCCGACGATCTCGAGCATCGACAGGTCGCTGGTGGCGTCCGCGTACGCGATCGCCTCGGCGATGTCGAAGTCGTTGGCCTCGGCGTATTCGAGCAACGCCTGGGCCCGGGCCTCGCCGGTGGGCGGCACCCGGGTCAGGCGCCCGGTGTACCGCTCGATGCCGTCGTCGTCGACGGTGGTGGACATCGCCGGGCACACGATGTCGTCGAACAACGGGGCCAGTGGTGCCACCACGAAGTCGAGCGCACCGGTGATCAACACGGTCCGGTGACCGAGTTTGCGGTGCTCGCGGACCCGCCGCAGCGCCGCCGGGTACGAGTTCGCCATCAGCAACTGATTGAAGTGTTCGACGGTGTCGGTGTCGAGTTGACCGACCGGCGCGTCCTCGTAGCGACGGTAGAAGCTGCGCAGGAAGTCGGACCGGTCGCGTCGGTCCATCCGCAACAGGCCCGGTGCGTCGGCGAGCAACCCGGCCGCGAACCGCAGTTTCTCGCCCGGTGGCAGGCGACGCGAGGCCAGCCACGCGTACGTGGTGACCACGTTCGAGGCGAGCACGGTGTGTTCCAGGTCGAACGCGGCGAACTGGCGGTCCGGCGACAGCACCTGTTTGCGCAGGCGCTTGGCGCGGGCGTCGGGGTCCTTTTTGCGGCCCGAGGTGTTGACCCGGGCGTGTTCGATGATCGAGGGCAGGTGGATGTCGGTGGCGTAGACGTCCCAGTCGACCGCACGCGGGTCGAAAGCGAACGCATCCCGGTCGGCGTCGTCGAGCGAATCCCACAACCCGAGCAGTCGGTCGACGGTGTAGACGGCTTCGCATTCGGTGTACGCGCCGTACAGCTCCACGTACGTCGAGGCCCGCAGCACCTCGTCGCGCCGCTCGGCCAGGGTGTCGGCGAACTCGACCTGTTTGCCGCGCAGCGGCAACGCGTGGAACACCTTCCCGGCGGCGTCCAGGGCCTTGCGGGCGACGTCCAGTGGGGCCTGGACCCGGCCGCGCCCGGGGAACGACCAGTCCGGAACCAGGATCGGCTGGCCTTTCGAGTCGTACAACGGGTTCTCGGTGAACCAGTCACGCACCAGGTCCACCAGACGCTGGTAGCCGAGCGGGTTCGCGCTGCCCGAGGCGACCTGGTAGATCGACGGGTGGTCCAGTTCCGGTTCGGGGCCCTTCGCGGCGACGGCGCAGATGGCGGCCACGACCAGGTCGACGGGGATGACGTCGACGGTGCCCTCGGGGATCCCGGGGAACTCGTGCAGCAGCCCACGGGCGTAGGAGATGATGATCGGTTCGGCCATGCGGAAGCCGCGGATCCAACCCGGGCGGGGCTCCGCCCAGGCCGACTCGATGATCGAGGGCCGGACGATCGACACCTGCACGTCGCCCCGGTTCTGGGCGAGAGCCTGTTCGGACAGCGCCTTGGTGTAGGCGTACGCGTCGGGCCAGCCCAACGAGGCCGCTCGCACCCGGCCGGCTTCGACGAGCTGGTCCTTGATCCAATCGGTGCGCAACGTCTCGGTCTTGGCGGCCAACGCCGGGGTGCCCGCGGCGCCGAGTTCCTCGCGTGCCTCGGCCCGGAACCGCTCGAGCATCTCGGTGGCGCGGCTGGCCAGTTCCGCATCCGCGCGGATTCGACGGGCGGCGTTGACCTCGGCCCGCCAGTCGACGTCGTCCAACCAGAACGGGCTGTCGTCGACGGGCGCTTCGGGGGCGGTGCCACGACGGTTGCCGGCCACGTAACAGGTCGACACGGCCACCAGTTGCGGCGCCACGCCGAGGACCGCGCAGGAGCGGGCGATCCGCGTGGGGCCGAGCAGGTTCACCTCGATCGCCAGGTCCAGCGGCGCGTCGAAGGACACCGTGGCCGCCGAGTGGATGATCGTGTCGCACGAGGCGAGCACCTGTCGGCCGTGGTCGTCGAGGCCGAGCCCGTCGGTGCCGACGTCGCCGGCGACGACCGTGACGCGTTCGGCCACCATGGCGTCGAAGGCCGCCTTGCCGCCGAGCTCGTCTCGGAGCCGGTCGAAACAGTCGTTCTTGAAGATCTCCCTGGCGGCACGTTGTTCCACGGTCCGTTTGCGGCCCGGACGGATCAACAGCACCAGCGAACAGCCCGGCGCGCTGCGCAGGAGTCGTTCCACCAGTGCCGTGCCGACGAAGCCGGTGGAGCCGGTGATGAACAGCCGTTTGCCGTCCAGCGCTTCGGGGATCACGGGCACCGAGCGTAGCCCATCGGTCTCTACCAATTGGTAGACTGTGGTTCGTGGCGGATACCGACACGACCGTTTCGACGGCGGAACGACTCCTGATCGCGGCGCAGCGTGCGTTCGCGGAACGTGGCTACGAAGCGACGTCGCTCGACGACGTCGCCGTCGATTGCGATGTCCGGAAACAGACCCTGTTGTACCACTACCCGTCCAAACAGGCGTTGCTGTCGGCCGTGATCGACCGCACCGTCGAGGACCTGGCCGCCCGGATCATGGCCGCGTTGCCGACCGAGGGTGATCCGCGCCCCGCGGTCGTGGACGAGTTGTTCCGGGTGGGTTCCCAACGCCCGGAGTTGCTGGAGTTGTTCCGTGAAGCGTTGCGGCTGGGCCCGCCCGCATCGACCCGGCTGCTCGCGGCCGCCGATCCGTGGATGGATCGTCTGGAAACCGTCGTGTCCCGCGACAGGATCCTCGGCGCGACCGCCATGATCCTGGGGCTGGCGACCGAGGTCGACGTGCTCGTCGCGCTCGGTCAGGGGCCCGGCCTGGCGTGGCTGCGCCGTCGTCGACGTGCCGTGCTCGACGACCTGGACACATGACGGCCGCTTTCCAGACCAAATTTGGAGCGGAACCACCCACCCGGGACGTTTCCGCTCCGAATTTCGGACGGCGGTGCGCTGGCCCCACACCACATTCTCACTGTCAGGCGTCGGTGCGGAACCGGCTGCGGCGTGCGTGACGCTCCAGGGCCAGGGCGATCAGTTCGTCGATCAACGCGGGGTAGGACAACCCCGTCGACTCCCACAGCTTCGGGTACATCGACAACGGCGTGAACCCGGGGATCGTGTTGATCTCGTTCAACAGGAACCCCCGGCCGTCCTCCTCGTAGAAGAAATCGACCCGGGCCATGCCGTCGCACCGCAACGCCGCGTAGGCCTGCAGTGCGAGCGCCCGCACCTGCTCGGCCTCGTCTGTCGACAGGGGGGCGGGGATCAGCAGCTGTGCCGAGTCGTCGGTGTACTTGTCGGTGTAGTCGTAGAACTCGGCACCGGCCACGATCT
>CAZVFF010000055.1:5975-11204 GCA_964626395.1 uncultured Iamiaceae bacterium
CACGATCTCGCCGGGCACCGACGCCCGCGGCGGCTCGGACCCGATCGTGTTCCCCAACACCGCGACCTCGATCTCGCGGCCGACGATCGCCTCCTCGAGCACCAGGCGTTCGTCGTAGGAGAATCCGAGCTCCAACCCGGCAACCAGGCCCGCGGCGTCACGGACCTTGGAGATACCGACCGAGGAACCCAGATTCGCGGGTTTGACGAACACGGGGAACCCGATCCCGGCGGCGTCCATCAGCGTTTCCACGTGACGGGACAGTTCGTCGAGGTCGTCGTGGACGGGCAGGACCTCCAACGCGGTGGCCTGGGGGATGCCGTGGGACGCGGCCACGGTCTTGGCCATCGTCTTGTCCATGCACACCGCGGAACCCAACACCCCGGCACCCACGTAGGGCACCCCGGCCAGCTCCAACATGCCCTGCAGGGTGCCGTCCTCGCCGTGGGGCCCGTGCACCAGCGGCAACACGACGGTGGGACGATCCGGTTTCGGGCTGGCCAACACCGGCAGCGGTTCCACCGTCGGCCCGGACACCTCCAGGTGCCGGGGCAGCGACGCCGCACCCGACGCCACGAGGGCCGCGGCCTGCTCGTTCAACACCCAGCGACCTTCCCGGGTGATCCCCACCGGGACGACCTCGTAGCGGGAGGTGTCCAGGGCGCCGAGCACGTGCACCGCCGACACGCACGAGACCTCGTGTTCGGCGGACACGCCGCCGTAGAGCACCACCACACGAGCACGGGTTGGTCGTTCCGATCGCTCCGGCACGTCACGAGGTTACCGACCCGGTCCGATCCGATCGGGCACCGTGGCCACCGGTCCGGCGCACACGACGATGGTTCCGCACAGGATCCGTGGGGCTCGGATCGGCGCCTACCCGCCGGGCGTGCCGACCGGAGGAGTGGGGGGTTCGGGTGTGACGACCCGGAACTCGTTCGACACCGCGGCGACCTCGACAACGCGAACCGTTCGTCGATGCGTTCGACGGGGGCCAGGAAGTCGTCGTAGTGGGTCGCCACGACCAGGCGTGGTCCGAGCCGTCCCAGGATCCGCGGCAGGTAATGGTCGGTGACCTGCCGTCCGGCGATCCCGCACAGGAACACGTCGACGTCGCGGTGGCGAATCTCGTCGTCGATCAGGTCCGCGGAGCCCTGGTGGTAGATGGTCGTGCCGGCCACCTCGATGTGGATCCCCCAGACCTGGCCACAGCGGTACGCCGAAGTGGTCAGGCCGTCGAGGTGCTCGCAGGTCAATTCGCCGTGGCTCGGGGTGTGCAGCCCCAGGACCAGTCGTGCATGCACGCTGGGCACGAAGGTGACCGTGAACGGTCCGATCTCGAAGGGGCGGTGCGCTTCGACGACCCGGGACTGCGCGTCGAGTCCCCACAGCCCCATCAGGCGGCGACACGATGCGCCCCCGTGGACCGGGCAGCCGTCCCGTGCGGCGATGCCCGGCACGTCGAGCGCGTGGTCGAAATGGGTGTGGCCCACCAGGATCGCGTCCGCGCGTGGCACCCAACGGTCGATCACCGCCCGATCCGGGTGGACGACCCGGCGGCGCAACAGGTCGCCGACGGGCGCCCGGGTGACGTACGGGTCGATGAGCACCGTGGTGCCTTCGAAGTCCAGTACGAAACCGGCGACGCCCAACCAGTGGATCCGCAACCCGTCGGGCAGGCCCCACTCTGCGGTCGGTGTGCGCAGCGACGTAGCGGTCGCACGGTCCCGCCGGTCGTGTCCGGGACGGGTCGCCGCGTAGCGCAGCACGTCGGTGCGATGGGTCAGGGCGTTCGCCACGGCCACGGGTCCCCGACGGTGTCCGAGGGGTCGGTCAGCCGGTGTAGGTGGGCCGCCCGGTCACCGGTGTGGCCGGACGTGCGGTGCGGTCGTGGTCGGCCCCGGCGGGGGGTGTCGTCGTGCCGGGCACGGTCGTTCCGGGTGCGGTCGTGTCCGGGGCGGTCGTCGACGGTGGCTCCTCGTCGCATTCTCCGATCGGGGCGATGACCACGACCCCGTCGCCGAAGTGTCCGTCGGGCGACACCGTGTCGCCGATCGTGGCCTCTTCACCGCCGGCGGTCACCAGGTCGCCGAGGCTGGATCCGCCACCACCACCGGCGCCGGCCATCCATGCCGCGGCGCCGCCGCCACCTCCGCCGAACAGGCCACCGCCGCCGCCACCACCGCCGGCACGTGCCGCCTCGTCGCCGGTGACCCCGCCACCGTCACCGCCGATGCCCCGGACACCGTCGGACCCGGGCAGGGCCAGCAGGTCACCGGGGAATTCCTCGAACCCGAAGTGGCCGCCGGCACCCCCGACACCACCCGAGGCCGAGGTCGCACCCCGGCCGCCACCGGCCGGGACGTCGTCCGCGTCGGAGGGCTCGGAGAAGTCGGTGCCGGGGCCACCGTCGGAGCCGGGGTCGCCGGCGTGGCCACCGACGCCGTGCACCGGATCGGACGGGTCGGTGTAGGCGCCACCGCCGCCCCCACCGCCGGCCACCACCACTCGGTTGTCGAGACCGTCACCACCCTGGCGGACATCCGACGCGCCGCCGCCGCCCCCGCCGCCGCCACCACCGTCGGGTCCACCCGTACCGGCGGCACCGCCGCCGTTGGCACCGCCGGCGCCACCCTCGTCGGGGGCGCCGGTCCAGGCGCCGTCGCCGCCGGCGCCACCGACGTGCACGTGCAGCGTCTCACCCGGGGTGACGTCGATCTGCGAGGTCGAGACCGCGCCCTGCCCGCCGGGGAGCACCGGCCCGAAACCCTCCGGGCTGGTGTTGGAGCCTGCGCCGCCCTGGGCGCCGGCAGCGGTGATCGAGACGAGACACACGTTGTCGGGGACGATCCATTCCGCGGCGCCGACCTCGACGTATTCGACGGCACCGGGGACCAGTGCGCCGTCGGCCGTGGGCGGTGAGGCGACGACGACGGCACCGAGCAGGCCGAGCCCGGCGAGGATCGGTGCGGTGACTGACCTGCGGCCGGGTGACATCATCGGCGGACTCCTCGGATCGTGGGTGTCGGGTCGTGTCCGGATCGACGCGACCCCGGGATCCGATACGCCCGGTCACACCGCGACCGGGGGATCCCGTCGTGGCGGCGATGGTAGCGTGCCGACGCCAAGGGGCGCGTCGGACACGACGCATGCGAAGAGGTTTCGTGAAACGAGGAATCGATGTCTGGATCCGATGACGGTGCAACGGGTGGGACGGGCCGGTTCCGGCTGGACCGGAGACGGTTCCTGCTGGGCGGGTCGGCCGTGGTCGCAGCCGGTGCGTTGGCCGCGTGCGACCCGACCGAACTGGCACGGCTCGCGGCCGTGGACGACACGGTGAATCCCGACGCCGCACTGGCCGCGCCCGGCTCGGTGGGTCTGGTCGACGAGGCCTGGTACACCGGCCGTATCGACGACTTCCTCGGTTACGCCACCGCGTCACCGGACACGTCCAACGTGGTGGGCACCGCCGCCCACCTGGTGCGCGCCGCGCGTGAGCCCGGCTACACGTGGAACATCGACGGGATCGTCCCCGCCACCTACCAGGGCTCCTGGGACAAGATCGACTCGTGGGCCGACACCCGCGACTTCGACCTGATGTACCTGCACTGGTTGGTGCACCTCGGGCAGGGTGACACCCCCATGACGCGGTTGGACCCGGCCGTCGTCAACGCGATCCGTGCCCGCATGGTCGCCAACCGCTATCGCTACGACGACCCGCTGCCCGAGGGTCGGCTCGACCAGGAGTGGTTCTGGTCGGAGAACCACCGCATCATCGGCCTGGCCAACGAGTACCTGGCCGGTCAACGGTGGCCGACCGACACGTTCGCGGTGACCGGCATGACCGGCGCGGGGCACAGGGACCGGTCCCGACCCGACATCCTCGAGTGGATCGACGAACGAGCCCGGTTCGGGTTCTTCGAATGGCACTCGAACGTGTACCTGTTGAAAGACGTCGTGCCGTTGTTGATGCTGGCCGAACAGGCCGACGACGCCGAGGTCGTCACGGCGTCGGCGATGGCACTGGATCTGTGCCTGTTGGACATGGCCGCGCACCTGCAGCGGGGCTGTTTCACCGCGCCGCGGGGACGTACCTACGAGAAGGACAAGATGCACTCCTTCGACGAGGACACCTGGGGGGCCCAGAAGTTCCTGTTCGACGACACCGACGCCGGCTACACCAGCCCGAACGAATCGGGCGCGGTGTACTTCTGCGCCGCGCAGCGCTACCGGCCGCCGCGGGTGATGCTCGACATCGCCCGATCCGAGGCGACCAGCGTCGTACGGGAACGCCACGGTGTGTACTTCGACGGTTCCATGCCCGTTCAGCGCAACGTGTGGGCGCCCTACGGCAAGGATTTCCGTGACCCGGCGAACCTGACGTTCTGGTGGAGCCTGGGCGCGGTGGGGATGTGGCCGCTCGCCGAAGCCGGCGTGAACGCGGCGAACACGTACCGGTTGTGGGAGACCGAGGGGTTCGAGGACATCAACCTGCTGGCGATGTTGAACGACTACGACCCGGTGAAGCTGCGTGACTGGGAACAGCAACGGTCGGCGGTGATCAACTTCGGGTTCCTGTCCGAGGCCAACACGTACGCGTGGCGGCACCCCGAGGTGTCGTTGGCGTCGGTGATCGACCACCGCAAGGGCGAGATGCGCGACCAGGCCCACGCCTGGCAGGCCGCGATCGACGAGGGGGCGATGGTCTTCACCACCCACCCGACCACCGAACCGGCGAACACCGCCGACTGGTCACGGTCCAACGCCCCCGCCTACTGGACCGGCTCCGCGTCGCTGCCCCGCTCCGCGCAGTTCGAACGCACCGCGATCCACATCTACGACCCGGCCTGGGACCAGTCCACCGACCCGCTGGTGTGGATGGTGCTCGGCTACCGCGACTACACCCACGCCTACTTCCCCCAGGACCGGTTCGACCGGGTCGTCCAGGCCGGCAACTGGACGGTCGGCCAACGCCGCGGCGGCTACATCGCGTTGTGGTCGTGGCGTGACGTCGCCTGGCGGGACCACGGCCCCGAGGTGTACGCCGCCCGGGGCTTCACCAACTCGTTCGACCTGGTCGCCGCCGGGGGACCCGACAACGTGTGGATCGTCGAGTGCGGCACGACCGCCGATGACGGCTCGTTGGAGGATTTCGTCGCGTCGTTGCAGTCCGAGACCCCGGTCGTCGACAAGGACGCCTCGGGCTTCCACACCAGCTGGGTGTCGCCG
>CAZVFF010000056.1:0-11095 GCA_964626395.1 uncultured Iamiaceae bacterium
GCTGCGCTACGGGATCCCCGAGTTCAAGATGGAGAAGCGCATCATCGACCGGCGCATCGCACAGCTCGAGGCCGAGGGCACGCGCTTCACCGTCGACTGCGAAGTCGGTGTGGACGTCACCGCCGAGCAACTCCTCGGCCGACACGACGCGGTCGTGTTGGCCGGCGGTGCGACCCAGTGGCGTGACCTGCCCATCCCGGGCCGACAGCTCCGCGGCATCCACCAGGCGATGGAGTACCTGCCGCCCGCGACGCGGGTCGTGCACGGTGACATCGCCGAATCGCCCATCACCGCGGAAGGCAAACGCGTCGTGATCATCGGCGGTGGCGACACCGGCGCGGACTGCCTGGGAACCGCCCACCGACAGGGTGCCGTGTCGGTCCAGCAGTTCGAGATCATGCCCCGGCCCCCCGAGACCCGTGACGCCTCCACCCCGTGGCCCATGTACTCACTGCTGCTGCGCACCTCGATGGCCCACGAAGAAGGTGGCGAGCGGGTCTTCGCGGTGAACACCGACGAGTTCGTCGACGACGGTGCCGGCAACGTCGCCGGGCTGCGCGGCCACGAGGTCGTCCGCGAGATCGTCGACGGGCGCCCGAACTTCGTCGCCGTACCCGACAGCGAATTCGAACTGGAATGCGAACTCGTGCTGCTCGCGATGGGTTTCACCGGCCCGGAACGTTCCCCGATGCTCGAACAGTTCGGGGTGGAACTGGACGACCGCGGCAACGTGGACCGCGACCGCGACTACGCCACCAACGTGCCGGGTGTGTTCGTCGCCGGGGACATGGGTCGTGGCCAGAGCCTGATCGTGTGGGCGATCGCCGAGGGACGCGCCGCCGCCGCGGCTGCCGACCGGCATCTGGTGGCTTCGTCGGATCTTCCCGAACCTGTTCTGCCGACCGACCGGCCGATCTCGTTGGACGAACCGGTCCGCTGAACCGGACCCCCGCCCGGGTGTCGCCGGGTCGGGTCAGGCTTTCGTCTTCTTCGGCGGGGGCACCGGTTCGACGGTGATCGGGTCGCCCTGCACGTACTTGTACATCCAGGCCAGCGCGAACTGGGTGACCGGCGCGGCGACGATCAGCCCGACCATGAGCGCGACCGCGCCCACCAGGTAGCAACCGAAGAACGCGGCGATGAACAGGAAGCTCGGACCGACCCGGCTGTGCGCGAGCTTCATCGACGCTTTCACCGCCGCCCACGGCCCCAGACGTCGGTCGATCACGAACCAGCCGAAGAAGATCGTGTAGGTGAACCAGACGATCCCGGGCACGATGAACAGGACCAGACCGATCGCGGTGCCGACCGTTGCGATCACCGCGGCCCCCACGTAGGCCCGGTAGCGGTCGCCCGTGAACAGTGACGACTGTTCGATCACCTTGTGGTGGGCGAGATCCCGGAGGGTGATCCGGATCACCCCCACCTGGATGAACAACGAGAACAGGTTGTTCACGATGCTCAACAGCGCCGAGACCACGAGGAACCATTTGATGTCCCGGGCGTGCTCCCTGCCCGGGACGTCGACCCACATGCCGGCGATGTTCAGCGCACCGGCGATCAGCACGATGACGATCGAGGAGACGATCATCGGCCCGGCGTTGACCCGGAAC
This sequence comes from uncultured Iamiaceae bacterium, assembly GCA_964626395.1. Lineage (GTDB taxonomy): Bacteria > Actinomycetota > Acidimicrobiia > Acidimicrobiales > Iamiaceae > JAFDWI01. The sequence continues at coordinate 1,614 of CAZVFF010000056.1, forward strand.
ACCCGCCAGCCCCACCCGAAGACGGCCCCGACGACCGTCGGCGGGTTCTCGTCCGCCGGAACCCGGATCGATCCTGTGGGGTCGGCGCTCATGGGGTCTCCCCCGTGGGCGGAACGGCCATCCGGAGAGCGATCCCATCCGTTCCGGACGATGACGGCCCGCTGACCGGCACGCACCGGAGGGCACCGGTCACCCCAGGTCCGTACCGTCGGAGACACCGAGGGCCGGTGCACCGCGGCGGGGGGGTCCCGGTCGGTGCACCGGCCCTCGGACGACAGGTGTGTGTTCGCCGCCGATTCAGGCGGGGACGGCTTCTCCCTGCAGGCGCTTGTACACGTAGCCGGTCGACAGCACCACGACCGGGCCGGCGATCAGTAGCCCGACCCCGCAGACCATCGCGCCGACGAACATGGCGATCATCGCGACGATGATGAATCCGACCAGCACACCGATGTTCTGGTTCACCAGGTTGATGGACGCCTTGATCGCATCGACCGGTGCCATCTTCTTGTCGATCACGAACCATCCGTAGAAGAACGTGAAGAACATGACGGCCAGGCCGGGCAGGTAGCACAGCATCGAACCGATGAACTGGGCGACGGCCACCAGCAGGGTCGCGATGATGTACGAGCCGAGCTGGTCGGTCTTGAACATCTCGGCCACGGTGGGCTTCTGACCGTTGGTGATCATCAACGTGCCCCGGATGATCGCCATCTGGATGAACATCATCCCGATATAGGCGACCACGCTGATCAGCGCGCTACCGATCAGGGACACCGCGAATCCTCCACCGGAGAGCGCACCGCTGTCCGATGAGGCGCTCAGTCCGATCCCGCCGAACAGGATCAGCATGAGGATGACCTCGACGACGATGATCCCGACGATGACGGCCAGTGCGGCGAGGATCATCGGGCCGATGTTCTGCTGGAACTTCAGCCAGCCCCAGCTGAACGCGTCACCGATCGTGACGCCGCTGGCGCCACCCGGAGCTCCCGGTGCGCCGAAGGGGGGTGCCGCCCCGGCGGGTTGGCCCCCCGGGACGCCCGGCGGGGGTCCGGTCGGTGGCGCGGCGGTCGGCGGTGTCGTGGGTTGGGCGTTCGGATGCTTCTCGGGCGGATACCACTTGCCGTCCGAAGCCTGCCACCAGCCCGGCCCCTGGGAAACGTCACTCATGACATCGACTGCCTTTCATCGGTGTGGTCGCCTTTCGGCCGGAGACGCTAGTGGAAATCCGGGTGTCGGTAGTGGCAATCGGCCGTCGTGTGTCGGTCGGCCCTAGGGTCCGGCACGTGGGTTCGGACGCGATGTTGCTGTTCCCGGGGGCCGGTGGAGACGCCGCGCACCGGACCCTCGTCGCGCTGGAACGGGGGCTCGGGGACGTCGTCGTGGCGCGTCGGGACTTCCCGTATCGGAAGAAACGCAAGGGACCGCCCGACCGCGCCCCGAGGTTGATCGAGGCGGTGCGGGCCGAGGCCCGGGAACTGCGTGACGCCGGGGTGACCCGTCTGTTCCTCGGCGGCCGGTCCATGGGCGGCCGCATGTGTTCGATGGCGGTCGCCGAGGGTCTCCGAGCCGACGGTCTGGTCCTGCTCAGCTATCCGCTGCATCCGCCGGGGAAACCCGACCGGTTGCGAACCGCGCACTTCCCGGACATCGGTGTGCCGTGCCTGTTCGTGTCGGGAACGCGGGATCCGTTCGGAACGCCCGAGGAGCTCGAAGCCGCCGTGGCGAAGATCCCCGCGCCGGTCCGGATCGAGTGGCTCGACGGTGAACGGCACGACCCCCGTGACCGTGACGACGCGATCCTCGAATCGGTCGCTGCGTGGCTGTCGGACCTCGGGCCCCGCCCGCGACGTTGACGCGGTGCGGGCGGTCGGGCGGTACCACCGGGGGTCAGGCCAGGATCGAAACCGGGGTACCCAGGGGGAGGATCTCGGCCAGGGCGGTGATGTCCTCGTTGTGCATCCGGATGCATCCGTGCGACACGCTCGCGCCCACCGAGGACGGATCGTTGGTGCCGTGGATGCCGATGACACCGTCGCCGCCCGCGAAGTTGGCGAGTTCGTCGATCTCGGAGAATCCGGACAGCCCGTAGGCGTACGGGCCGTAGGCGCCACCCGGGTCGGGCGGTGCCAGCAGTTCCTTGATGTAGTAGACGCCACCGGGCGTCGGGTACTGACCCTGGCCGATCCCCACCTCGTACTCCTCCACGGTCTCACCGTTCTTCTGCAGCACCAGGCGGTGGTCGTGGGCGGACACGATGATCTCGTAGGGGTTCGATTCGACCTTCACCTGATCGGCTGGGACCCAGCCGGTGCTGCCGTTGGGCCGCACCGGCAGGTACACCTCGTACCAGCCGTCTTGTGGTGTGTCGTCGCCCTTGACCAGGAACACGAGCGGTGCACCGTTGGGGTTGGGGTTCGACAGGGTCTCCTTCACCGCGGTGTCCGCGCCGGGGGCGTCGTGGATCTCCATCTGGTCACCGAGCGCGGCGGCGACCCAGGAGGTCTTCACCGGCGCCGTCGTCGTCGGCGCGACGGCCGTGGCCGCCGGGCCCGTCGAGGCGGTGGGGTCCGAAAGGGTCGGCCGTGCACCGCTGCAACCGGCGAGCACGATCGTGAGGGCGGCGAGCACCGCGACAAGGGGACGACGCAGATTCATCCGGGCGATTCTACCGATCGGCCGTCGGAAATGGAGTCTTCCGGGTTGACCTCCTCGAGGGTGCGGTGCGCGGTTTCCGGGTAGGCGACGGCGAGGAGGATCGCGACGACGACGGGACCGATCAACATGAGCGACATCGCGGGACCCATCCGACCCCAGCGATCCACCAGTGCCCCCACCGCCAGCAGTCCGACGCTGGAGCCCGCCACGGCCGCGACCTGCAGGATGCCGTTCGCCTTGCCCCGTAACGACGTCGGGAACAGTTCCGGCCCGTACACCGCGATCGCCGGGACGGCGGCGCCGCCCAGCAGGGTCCCCGCGAGACTCCACATCCACATCGGCCAGCCCCACGTGAAGAACCCGATCAGGGCGAGTGCGGACCCGCCGAGAACGCCGATGCCGCCGACCAGGCGCCGGCCCCGGGTGTCTGCCAACCGTCCGCCGACGGCGACACCCAGACCGGCCGGCGTCGTGGTCAGGATCGTGAACAGCGCGATCCGGGCCGCCGAGAATTCGCGCTCGTGCGACAGGAACGTGTTCTGCAACTGCGACGCCGGCGTCGCGAACAGGGCGGCCGCGAACAGGGCCGTCCCGACCAGTGCGAGGCGACGTCCGTGACCGCGCAGGCGCGTCCTGGTGGTGGAACGCACGAAGCGACGGGTCTCGGGCAGGACGCGGGCCAGGCGGAACAGTGGGTACAGCCCGATGAGCGGGATGATGTACAACCACCGCCAACCGCCCGGTCCGGTGTCGGCCAGAGGGAGGAACCACACACAGACCCCCGCGCCCAGACCGCCGGCCAGGGTCATCACCCCGACCGCGTAGGCACGCGACGAGCGGGGCATCTCCTCGACGGCGACGATCGCCAACAGGATCGCCGCAGCAGTCGAGAAGGCTCGTGCGATGGTCTGCGCGGCGGCCAGGGTCCACATCGAGGTGGTCACCGCACCGAGCGCTGCGGTGACACACGCCGCGGCCACCGAGGCCAGGAGCAGCTTTCGTCGACCGTGACGGTCCGCGAGCGCCACCACGGCCAACGCGCCCAGCACCCCGACCCGGACCGCCGCCAGCACGTTGCCCTGGTCGCCGGTGCTCGCCCCGAACTGGTCGGCGGAATAGGTGATCGTCTGGGAGATGATCGTCCCCAGGTACCCGGTGACGACGCTCAGCGAGCAGATCGTCGCCAGCACCGTCGCCGCCCGGACGTCGAGGCGGTCCGGGGGCAGCCACGCCGGGACACGGTCACGGACCGGCCGGTCGTCGCCGGTGAGGCGCCGGAACCGGGCGCCGATACGACGGCGCAGGGGCAGGATGAACAACCAGTGCCAGAACGGCGCCGCGATCCGGAACGTGGTGGTCTCGGTGACCGCGACGTGCCCGGTCGCCGCGGGCGTGGTCTCGACGTGGCGTTCCCACACCGTGAACGGACCGTCGACGATGCCGAAGGTGCCCGCTGCGGTCCGCTCCTCGACGAGCAGGTCGTGGCGTGGTTCGAGCAGCCGGTCGACCCGGTCGACCGGGACGACCGCGCGGCACGTCACCGTCGGCACCTGGGGCGTACCTCTCTTCAGACGGCTCGGGGATCCCCGACAGGACGCCTGCCGGTGGGGTCACGGTATCGGTTCGGGCACGCCCGATGGTTGAATGGTGCGGTGGTCGACGAGCCTTCACCGATGATCGAGGTTTCCGAGTCCGCCCCACTGCACGGCGAGGTGCGGATCTCGGGGGCGAAGAACTCGGTGCTCAAGCTCATGGCGGCCGGCCTGTTGGTCGCCGGGCGTACCGAACTGGACAACGTCCCCGACATCACCGACGTGGCCGACATGGCCGACCTGCTCCGGGCCATGGGTTGCACGGTCACCCGGGTGGATCACCGTCTGGTCATCGACCGTCCCGAGGACATCTGCCCCGAAGCGCCCTATGAACTGGTCGAGAAGATGCGGGCGTCGATCGCCGTGCTCGGGCCGCTGCTGGCCGGGGTCGGCCGGGCCCGGGTGGCGCTGCCCGGTGGTGACGACTTCGGACACCGGCCGATCGACCTGCATCTGGCCGCGCTGGAATCGATGGGTGCCAAGGTCGTGTCCCGCCACGGGTACGTCGAAGCGACCGCTGACCGGCTGCGCGGTACCGAGATCGATCTGGAGTTCCCCAGCGTCGGTGCGACCGAGAACGTGCTGATGGCCGCGACCCTGGCCGAGGGTACGACGGTCATCGAGAACGCCGCCCGCGAACCCGAATTGTCGGATCTGGCCTCGATGTTGAACCGCATGGGGGCGAACATCACCGGGATCGGGAGTTCACGCCTGGTGATCGAAGGCGTCGACGAACTCGGACCGGTGCAGCACACCGTCATCCCCGACAGGGTCGAAGCGGCGACCTACCTGGCCGCGCTCGGGGTGACCGGCGGCGAGGTGACCCTGTTGGGGGCACGCCACGACCACATGGACATGCTGATCGCGAAGTTGGGCACGACGGGGATGCGCATCTCACCGACCGCGGACGGGCTGTGGGCGATGGCGCCCGAACGGCCCCGTTCCACCGACGTGTCGACCCTGCCCTACCCGGGGGTGGCCACCGACTACAAACCGCTGCTGGTCGCGCTGTTGTGCGTCGCCGACGGGACCGGGATCGTCACCGAGAACATCTTCGGCGGCCGGTTCCGTTACGTGTCCGAACTGGTACGGATGGGCGCGGACGTCCGTGTCGAGGGGCACCACGCGGTGGTGCGGGGTTGCGAACGGTTGTCGGCCGCGCCGGTGCGGGCCCCCGACATCCGCGCGGGCGCCGCCCTGGTGGTCGCGGCGCTGCGGGCCGACGGGGTCACCCGCGTCGCGGACGCCCACCACATCGACCGCGGCTACGAGGACCTGGTCGGCAAGTTGTCGGGTCTGGGAGCGACGGTCCGCCGGATCGGGTGACCCGGACCGTCGGTCACGTCGACGGTCGCTCCGGGTCCCGCTTGTAGAGCTCGAACTTCTCGGGGTGGGTCATGTCGACCCGTCCGTCCCGGTCGGCGCGGCGGTTCGCGAGGACCAACAGTGCGATGAACCCGCTCAGCGGGATCGATACGAGCACCATCGCGAGCCAGTCGCTCTGGTGGGCGAGCAGATGGATCACCCCGTCATCTTCCCACCAGCAGCAGTGTCCAGACAACGCCGGACAGCCCGACGAACACCATCGCGGGCAGCGCCGCCGTCCACGCACGGTTCCGGGCCGCCGCCGACGTCGTGCCGTCGGCGGCGCGGACCGTCGCGCCCCGGCCGATCGCCAGCAGCGCACCGGCCTGGCCGAGCACGATCGCGCCCGTCTGGATCATGCCCATCGCGAAACCCGACAGCGGGTCCGGGGACACCTGGTGGTACACGGTGCCGAAGACGTCCCAGCCGCGTCCCAACGGGTCCGAGGCGACGATGATCAGGTTCTGCACCACGATCAGCCCGACGGGGAATCCCTGGGCCAGCAGCAGACCCCCCGCCGAAGGCGCCAGGGCCGCGGCGATCGGCCGGGAACCCGTTTCACCGCGGACCCGTTCGACCCACCGGTCACACAGTCTCCACAGTCCCGCGATCATCGCCGTGAGCACGCCGAAAACGGCGAGCGTCGCGAGCGTGGTGCCCGCGGCCTCCTCGTCGGGCCACATCGAGGTGAACCACGCGGCGTCCGCCGCCCGGTTGGCGCCGAGCGCGCCCAGCACCAGCGCGGCGACGAGCGCCGTGTGGGATCGGCCGGTCGGCGTCGTCGTCAGTGGGGCCGTGCGCCGGGTGTGCAGGATGTCGGCGGTGAAGTCGAGTACGGCCGGCAGCGGGTTCGCCGCCCGCAGTCCGGGGGTGCCCGTACGGAGCGCGACCACGACGAGCCCGATGACGTACGCGGTCAGCCACACCGCCAGGTTCCGGGGTTCGTCCCCACGGATCCATGCGATCCACACGACGACCCAGGTCGCGAACACCGGGATCGGCGCCCACAGGGGTGGGTGTACCGGACCGAGGCCGAGTCGCGCCCGACGTCGGTCCCCGACCGGGGCGAGCAGCAGGAACGGGTCGATCGTGGAGAAGACCCGCCCGAAGACGAGCGCGACCCACCCCCCGAGTGGCCAGAGCACCCCGACGATCCCCAGCGACGCGACGTTGCCGGTGATCCCGACCGGTCCGAACCAGGCGAATCCCAGCAACACCACGGTCACCACGGCCGCGGCCACCCGGGCGACCACGACGGGTGGCGTGGGCCGGGCCACCGCGGCGGCCGCCGTGTCGACACGAGGGCGTGGTCGTGGCACGTGCCGGCTCCTGGAGGCCAGGACGACGATCACCGACACCGCGAACACCGAGTAGGCGAGTGCCCACGACGGGACGTTCAGAACCCCCGATCCGCTCGCGGCGAAATGTCCGAGCAGCATGGGGGGTCACCCTAGGAGGCCGTCGTCGTCTGCCGGTCCTCCGGGCCGGGTCGTGGTCGGTTCCGGGGCCGCCACGGGCCGGGTCGGTTCGTCACCGGTCCGGCTGCGCGACCATGATCGGGAGCGCCATGACGAACCGTCGACTGCCCACCGGACCCGCCGAGTTGGTCGCCGCCGCGGTCGGTGGGGACCGTCGTGCCCTGGCACGGGTGCTGTCGTTGACCGAACGGGGAGGTGCGGCCGCACGGGACATCGCCCGGCAGGTGTTCCCGCTCACCGGGCGGGCCATGACCCTGGGCATCACCGGGGCACCCGGGGCGGGCAAATCGACGTTGACCGGTGCCCTGGTGGCCCATGTCCGTGGCCTCGGGGTGCGCCCGGCCGTCCTGGCGGTCGACCCGTCGTCGCCGTTCAGCGGTGGCGCGATCCTGGGCGACCGGATCCGGATGGCCCAGCACGCGCTCGACGAGGACGTGTTCATCCGGTCCATGGCGACGCGGGGGCATCTGGGTGGGTTGACGCTCGCGGTTCCCGAAGCGATCCGGGTGCTGGACGCGGCGGGTTACGACCGGGTGATCGTCGAGACCGTCGGGGTCGGTCAGGTCGAGGTGGACATCGTCGACCAGGCCGACACGACCGTCGTCGTACTCAACCCCGGCTGGGGCGATGCCGTTCAGGCGAACAAGGCCGGCCTGATGGAGATCGCGGACGTCTTCGTGGTCAACAAGGCCGACCGTGACGGGGTGCGGCAGACCCGTCGCGACATCAAGGCGATGTTGCAGATGGGCCCCGAACGCGCCTGGACCCCGCCGGTGGTCGAGACCGTCGCGACCGAGGGCACCGGAATGGCCGAGTTGTGGACCGCGATCACCGACCACGACCGTTACCTCGCCGACAGCGGGGAACTGGAGGTCCGTCGCCGTCGCCGTCGAACCGAGGAGATGGAGTCGGTCGTGGCCGAACGACTCCGACGTCGGGTCACCGTACTGTTCGGGCCCGAGGCGTACCGGCAGCTCGTCGCCCGTGTCGAGGCGGGCGAGCTCGACCCGTACCTGGCGGCCGACGAACTGCTCGGCGACCTGGCCTGATCCGACCCGGCGTCGCCGGTGCCCGGGGCGCGGACCGGACCCGCCGGACCGAGTGGTTAGGATCGCCGACCATGGCCGACACCGACGGGGACGGAACCGCTGAACTGGTGCAGGTGAGCCGCGACCCGGACGGTGTCGCGGTGGTGGAGTTGGACAACGGCAAGGTGAACGCGTTGTCCACGGCGGTGCTCGCCCGGTTACGCGACATCGCCCGGGAACTGACCGAGGATCCGCCCGGTGCGGTGATCGTCACCGGCGGTGCGAGGGTCTTCGCGGCCGGTGCCGACATCGGCGAGTTCTCCGGGCCGGACGAGGCCCGTCGGATCGCGATGGCGTTCCGCGAGGCACTCGACGCGGTCGCCGGGATCCCCCGCATGGTGATCGCCGCGATCAACGGCGTCGCGTTGGGTGGTGGCTGCGAACTGGCATTGGCCTGCGACCTGCGGGTCGCGTCGACGAAATCGAAGCTCGGTCAACCGGAGATCCTGCTGGGGATCATCCCCGGTGGCGGTGGCACCCAACGCCTGACCCGGCTGGTGGGTCCGGCCAGGGCCAAGGACCTGATCTGCTCGGGCCGGCAGGTCCGTGCCCCCGAGGCGCTGGAGATGGGCCTGGTCGACGAACTGGTCGAGCCCGACGAGGACGACCCGGACGCCGTGGTGACCCGTGCCCGTGAACTGGCGGTGGGTTTCGCCCGCGGGGCCCTGGCCGCCCAGGCTCTGGCCAAACGGGCGATCGACGACGGCCTCGACGGTTCGCTGGCGACGGGACTCGACCTGGAGGCCGACCTGTTCGCCGAGGTGTTCACGACCGACGACGCCGGGATCGGGGTCGCGTCGTTCCTGGAACACGGCCCGGGCAAGGCGACCTTCACCGGCCGGTGAGCCTCGGACTGCCACCGCGCACACCGCGGCCGCCGTTGGGCAACGACCCCGAGTGGTTCCGCACCGCGGTCTTCTACGAACTGCTCGTGCAGGGCTTCGCCGACCTCGACGGCGACGGGATCGGCGAACTGCGGGGCGTGATCGACCGGCTCGACTACCTGGAATGGCTCGGGATCGACTGCGTGTGGTTGCTGCCGTTCTACGAGTCGCCGCTGCGTGACGGCGGCTATGACATCTCGGACTTCTTCACGGTGTTGCCCGCATACGGCACCGTCGACGACGCCGCCGAACTGATCGAGGCGTGCCACCGTCGGGGCATCCGGGTCATCGCCGATCTGGTGATGAACCACACCTCGGACCGGCACCCGTGGTTCGAAGAATCCCGGCAGGACCGCACGAACCCGAAAGCCGACTGGTACGTCTGGGGCGACGATGACCAGCGCTGGTCCGACG
>CAZVFF010000057.1:0-9355 GCA_964626395.1 uncultured Iamiaceae bacterium
CGCCGGGGGCGCTCGAACCGTACATTTTTCGGAAACGAGTGGGGCCGGGTGCGGGTGCGGGTGCGGGTGTGGGTGCGGGTGCGGCCGGGCGCAGCACCGGGGTGGTTGATGGTGGCGTGGGACTACCGTTGACGGTCGTGCTCGACATCCGTGTGATCCGATCCGATCCCGACGCCGTGAAAGCGTCACTGGCGCGGCGCGGCATCTCGACCGCCGACATCGACAACGCCCTCGCACTCGATGTCCGGCGCCGCGAGCTGGTCACCGAACGGGACACCGCGCGGGCCGAGGTCAAGGCGACGTCCAAGCGGGTCGGCATGTTGCGCCGTGACGGTGACGAGGCCGCAGCCGATGACGCAATGGCCCACAGCCGTGCCCTGGGTGCCGAGGTCGACCGACTGGACGCCGAGGAGCATCGCGTCACCGACGAGCTGCATGCGCTGTTACTGGGTGTGCCCAATGTGATCCACCCCGACAGCCCCGACGGGACCTCCGACGCCGACAACCCCGTGATCCGGGTCGAAGGCCCCACCGACGGGTTCGCCGACCACCAACGGGTTCCCCACTGGGACACCGGAGCGGCCCTGGGCATCCTCGACACCGAACGGGCGACGAAGATCACCGGTTCGATGTTCGTGATGCTCCGCGGTGCGGGAGCGACCTTGTCGCGGGCGCTGTGCCAACTCGCCCTGGACCGCAACGCCGACGCATTCGAGGAGATCCGACCGCCCAGCCTGGTGTCGACCGCGACACTCACCGCGTCGGGCCAGCTCCCCAAGTTCGCCGACGACGCGTACGCGATCGAACGGGACGACCTGTGGGCGATCCCCACCGCGGAGGTGCCGCTCACCTCGGTCGCCGCGGGGGAGATCCTCGACGAGGCCGACCTGCCCGCGCGGATGATGGCCTACTCGCCGTGCTACCGCCGCGAGGCCGGTGCCGCCGGCCGCGACACCCGGGGGATGTTGCGGGCCCACGAGTTCGACAAGGTCGAGATCCTGAGCCTCGCCACTCCCGAACAGGCCCCGGCGATGCTGGACGAGCTCGTCGGTCGGGCCGAAGCGACGATCGCCGCGCTCGGCCTCACGTACCGGATCATCGAGATCTGCGCCGGGGATCTGGGCCAGAGTCACCACCGTTCGTTCGACATCGAGGTCTACGCGCCGGGTTGCGACATGTGGTTGGAGGTGTCCTCGGTGTCGTGGTTCTCCGACTACCAGGCCCGCCGCGCCAACATCCGCTACCGGCCCGCCGCGACCGCGGACGATCCGAAGCCGGCGACGACGATGGTCCACACGCTCAACGGTTCGGCGTTGGCCGTACCCCGGGTGTGGGCCGCGATCCTCGAGACCCACCGCAACGCCGACGGCACCGTCACCGTGCCCGAGGTGCTGCACCCGTACATGCGGGGGATCACCGTCATCGGCGCCTGAACACCGGACCGCCGGCCCCGGCCACCGGCGCGGGAACCGGTATCCGGGGCGCGACGTCGAGCCGGTGGAGCGGCGTGTGGGCGAAAACCGGTGTGGCCGGGGCGGATGCCCCGGCCACGTGTCGGGATCGACCCTTCAGCGGCCGATCATCGGTTCCCGCTCGATCAGAACGGCCAGCCGTAGCCGCTGCACACCGGCTGGAAGTTCTGCACCGGTGTGTTCTCCAGCTCGTTCATGACGTTCTGCAGGGTGGGGGAGTCCAGGAAGATCCCGGCGTGACCGACCGGGTTGGACGGGCACTGGTCCTGCAGGGTGATGTTCTTCGCGCCGTCGAGGAAGGCGTTCGTGTACGGGGTGACGACCATGTCCTTGGTCGTCTCGATCACGACGTAGTTGACGCCGGGGACGGTGTCACCGTCGGCGAACAGCGCCGTCTGGAACGTGGAACCCTGCTCCTGGTCGATCAGGCCCTGCATGCCGGCCTGGCCCATGAGGGCGTTGATCACATCGAGCAACGACACCGGACTCCCGAACGGGTCGACGAGCGAGTCGGCGAAGCTGGTCAGCCCCATCAGTGTCGTGCCGTGGTTCGACGGTGCCAGACCGATCAGGGTGTCGACCTTGGCGGCCCCACCGAGACGCTTGATGTAGTAGTTGGGCATCATGCCGCCCTGGGAGTGCCCGACGATGTCGACCTTGGACGCTCCGCTCTTGGACAGCACCTTGTTCACGAACGTCTTCAGTTCCTGAGCGGACGATGCGACCGGGGCGAGACCACCGACCCGGTCGGCGGACATCCAGGTCATGCCGTAGTTCAGGGCGTACACGCAGTAGCCGGCGTTCTTCAGCATCGGTGACAGCGCAACCCAGTTCGCACCGTACGGGGTGAACGTCCCCGGCACCAGCACCACCGGGTTGGGGTGCTCGGCGGTCGGCTTGCAGTTCCAGTCGTTGGCCCCGGCGAGCTTGTTCGGCTCGAACACGTACCCGTTGGCGGCTTCCAGTGCCCCGCCGATCGGTAGCGGCTTCGCCGGTTTGTCGGGTTGACACGCGGCGGCGACCAGGGCGACGACGGCGATGATCGCGACGACCGCGGAACGGCGCCCGCGACGGGTGGGAGTTGCCTGCATGGAGGGACCTCGATGTGACATTCGAAACATTACCGTTGGTAACAGTAACGATCGCGAGCGCGTTGTGCAATGGACTTCTTCCCCGTACGCGGACCATCGATCCGGTCCGGTGGCGCTGCTGTCGTGTCCGGTGTCACCGCGGTGACCGCGCCCACAGCCGGGGTTCAGCTGCGCAGACCCTGCCTGGTCAGGCCGAATCCGCGGTGTCGAGGCTGTCCCGGGTCGCGCGGTGGATCGCATCGGGGGTCAACGCACCCAGGAAACGGCCGTCGTCGTCGCTCACCGGCAGCCAGCCCTCGTCGTCCAACAACAGTGCCGCCATCGCCTCACGTAGTGTGGTGCGACCCGCGGTGACCGCTTCGGGGGCGGCGATTCCCGACCGGAGGTCGTCGGGGCCGTCGAGTGTGCGGTAGCCGGTCAGGTGTCCGGCGTCGTCGAGCACGACCGCGACCGGCGGGGAGTTCCCGTCGATCACCGTGCGCAGTTCGTCCCCCGAGGTCGTGACCTCCACCCGTGGGACGGCGACCAGGTGGGCACGATCGACGGTGGTGACCTCGAGGCGTCGCAAGCCCCGGTCCCGGCCCACGAACGACGTTGCGAACTCCCCGTGGGGCGAGGCCAGCAACGCGTCGGGGGTGTCGACCTGCACCAGGTGGCCGCCGGTGGCGAACAATGCGATCCGGTCGCCCAGACGTACGGCTTCGTCCAGGTCGTGGGTGACGAACACGATCGTCTTGGACAGCTCGGCCTGCATCCGGACGAACTCGTCCTGCAACTCGGCCCGGGTGATCGGGTCGATCGCCCCGAAGGGTTCGTCCATCAACAGCACCGGCGGATCGGCGGCCAACGCCCGGGCCACGCCGACCCGCTGGCGTTGCCCGCCCGACAGTTCACCGGGGTATCGCCCGGCGTGGACCGGATCGAGTCGGACCAACTCGAGCATCTCGGACACCCGGGTGTCGATGCGTCGCCGATTCCAGCGCAACAACCGGGGAACCGTCGCGATGTTCTCGGCGACCGTCAGGTGCGGGAACAGCCCGACCTGCTGGATCACGTAGCCGACCCGCCGCCGCAACTCGACCGGATCGACGTGGGTGACGTCGTCCCCGTCCAGGAAGATCCGTCCCGAGGTGGGTTCGATCAATCGGTTGATCATGCGCAACGTCGTGGTCTTGCCGCACCCCGACGGCCCGATCAGCATCATGATCTCGCCGCGTGCCACCGCCAGGTCGACGGCGTCGACCGCGGGTGGCGCGTCGGGCGAAAAGCGTTTCGTCACCGCTTCCAGGCGGATCATCGGATCGTCGATCCCGTGCGAAGGCACGGCTTCACGCTAGCGTGGCCTCCTGACCCACCGGGGGTGTCGTGGTTCCGCAACGTCGCGGGCGTCTCGGCACGGACCCGGACCCAGAGCTTCGGGGCGCGCCGACCAGCGGGAGGAGCTCACGTGACACCTCTGCAATCGATCGTCGCCGCCAACACCGAGCGGTGGCTGTGGTGGCCCTGGATCTCCGACAACGCCGACGTGATCCGCCACGACCTGTGGCTGCACATCGAGCTGACCGCCATCGCCGTCGTGGCCGGGCTGGTCGTGTCGCTGCCGCTCAGTGTCTGGGCGCAACGCCACCCCCGCCTGCTCGGACCGGTGCTGGGTGCGTCCGGGGTGCTGTACACGATCCCGGCGTTGGCGGCGTTCGCGTTGCTGATCCCCTACACCGGCAGCGGCACGCTCACCGCGGTGATCCCACTGACCGCCTACACGTTGTTGATCCTGGTGCGGAACATCGTCACCGGCCTGGACGGTGTACCCGCCGACGCGCTCGAAGCGGCCGACGCGATGGGCCTCACCCGCGCCCAGCGTCTGCGACGCCTCGAGATCCCGCTGGCGATGCCGGCGATCATGGCGGGGGTGCGCGTGGCGACGGTGTCGACCATCGGGATGCTCACGATCGCCGCGATGGTCGGTCTGGGCGGGTTGGGGCACCTGATCATGATCGGGTTGAACCGGCCGATCCGCACCGCGGTCACCGTGGGCGCGGTGCTGTCGATCGTGCTGGCCGTCGTCGCCGACATCGGTCTGGCCGGGGTGCAACGTCTGCTGTCGCCCTGGGCGCGCCGGCGCGGGGCGGTGTCGGCCGCATGATCCTCGCCGGTGTGCTGAACGACGTGAGCGTGTGGCTGCGCACCCCCGACCACTGGTGGGGGTCCCGGGGGATCTTCGCCCGCCTGGTCGAGCACGCCGAGATGAGTTTCTCGGCGTTGGCCGCCACGATTCTGTTGACTGTGCCGCTGACGGTGTGGCTCGGTCACCGTCGTCGGTTCGGCGTGCTGGCGATCAACGTGTCGAACGCCGGGCGTGCCATCCCGTCGTTCGCGATCCTCGTCGTGGGCACCCAGCTGTTCGGGTTGCAGGACGTGCCGGTCATCGGATCGTGGTTCGTGTTCGTGGCGTTGATCGTGTTGGCCGCGCCGTCGATCGTGACGAACTCGTGGGTGGGGGTGGCCGAGGTCCCCGACGACGTGCGCGACGCCGCTCGCGGTATGGGGCTGACCGGCCGGCAGGTGCTGTGGCGGATCGAGCTGCCACTCGCGATCCCGCTGATCATGGGCGGGATCCGAACCGCCGCGATCCTGGTGGTGGCGACCGCGACGATCGCCGCGCAGGTCGGTTCGGGCGGGTTGGGCCGGTTCATCGTCGAGGGTTTCGCGCTCGGGCCCGGCGCCTACGACGAGGTCCTGGGTGGTGCGATCCTGGTGGCGGCGTTCGCGCTCGTGACCGAGGGCGCACTGGCGTTGGTGCAACGACTCGTCACCCCGGTGGCGCTGCGACCCAGGCACGTGGCCGACCCCCACCCGGACGCCGCGACCGTCGAGGCGATCGACGACCAGATCGAAGACACCGCATTGAAGGCCGCGTGATGCGATCCGCCGCGGGTCCCCACCGGTCCCGCACCCGTGACGTGTTCCTCAACAAAAAGGAGGGCGACATGCGCCCTGTGACAAACCCCGACGACCCTTCACGTCGCCGATCGCGACGCCCGATGCGGGTGCTCGGCGCACTCGGGCTGGCCGGCGCACTCGCGTTCTCGGCGAGCTGTGCGAGTTCCGATGATTCCTCGTCGTCGGACACCACGGTGGCCGCCGACGACACCAACCCGCAGGCCGAGGGTGTCATCGAGTTCCGTTCCCTCGACGCCGGGGGCCCCCAGACGATCGGGGCGTTGCAGAACGACTCGATCGACATCGCCGAGCTGTTCACGTTCACCCCGGCGATCGCCGAGAACGACTGGGTGATCCTGGAGGACGACAAGCACCTGCAGGCGGCCGACAACTTCATCCCGTTGATCCGCACCGAAGTGGACACCGACGAGATCGGTGAGGTCCTGAACGCGGTCACCGCGGCGTTGACCGAGGACAACGTGATGGACATGGTCGAGGCCGTCGCGGTCGACGGCGCCAACCCGGAGAAGGTCGCGGCCGACTTCCTGGACGAACACGACTTCCCCGGTGGGCTGAAGGCGTCGGGCAGTCTGACGGTCGGTTCGGCCAACTTCACCGAATCCGAGGTCGTCGGCCGGGTCTACGCGGGCGCGTTGCGTGAAGCCGGTGTGGACGTCACCTTCAAGGACGCCGTCGGTGCCCGCCAGGTGACCATGCCGATGATGGAGAACGGCGACCTGGACCTGATGCCCGAGTTCACCTACAGCCTGTTGGCCTACCTGGACCCGGACGCCGAACCCTCCAACGACATCGACGAGGTGACCACCGCGTTGGTCGCGGCGTTGCCCGACTCGTTGAGCGTGCGTGAGGTGTCGGACGTGTCGGATGTGAACGTGTTCGTCGTCACCCGCGACACCGCGGACGAGCACGGCCTGAAGACGATCTCGGATCTGGCCGGCGTGTCGGAGACCCTGGTGTTGGGTGGGCCGCCCGAGTGCCCCGAGAACGCCGCCTGCATCCCCGGGTTGGAGAAGGTCTACGGGTTGCAGTTCGACGTGAAGTAGCGGCGTCGCAACCCGCCGGGACCCCCGGGCCCGTTCCCGCCCGGCGTGCGCGGTCGGGGACGGGCCCGCCCGCGTGCGGTCGCCCCGCTGGTCAGTCGGTGGTGGTCCTGCCGCCCGGTGCCCGCCACAACGACACGAACAGCGCCGCGGCGATCACCAGGGCGAGGATCGACCCGAGGCGCACGGCGCCCACCCCGTCGACCCAGTTCGCGATCGATCCGGACCAGCCGGTCACGGTGTTCACCGCGGTTCCACCGGTGGTGATCGAGTCGCCGTGCAGGTTGCGCAACTCCACGGTGCCGTACCAGCCGATGTAGAGACCGGCGGCGAGCACCAGCGCACCGGCGATCCGTGAGATGTAGGGCAGCAGCCGACGCAGCCCGCGCACCAGCGACACCCGGGCGCCTGCGATCGCGACGGTGAGCGACATCATCACCACCGCCATGCCCAGGCCGTAGGCGACGTAGACGACCAGGCCGGACAGGAAGTTGTGACGACTCACCGTGCCCGACACGGTCGCGATGAACACCGGCAGGGTGCAGCCCAACGAGGCGATGCCGTAGCTGAGGCCGAACACGAACATCGACACCATGGTCCGGTCCTTGCCGCCCTTCTCCAGCCGCGGGAGCGAGAAGGTGGGTTCCCACCCGATCAGCATCGCGACGCCGAGGGCGACCAGACCGACCGCGATCACCAACGTGACCCACGGTGCGATCTGGTACACGTTGATCGAGACCCAGCTGAACAGGATCCCGGCGACCGCGAACAACGACATGAATCCGGCGGAGACGACCGCCCCCACCGCGATGGAGCGGCCGATGCCGATGCGGCCGGTCGTCGTCGGGTCGGTGTCGGTCCCACCCAGGAAGTACGACAGGTACGCGGGCAGCATCGCGAACCCGCACGGGTTGACGGTGGCGAGCATGCCCGCCCCGAACGCGACGGCGAGGGGTGCGTCGATCATTCCCCGCCCCGGCCGGTCATGTCGTGGGGAGGTCGATCCCCAGGTGGTCCTTCACCGCGAGGCGCATCTCGGCTTCGGACAATTCACCGTAGCGGTGTCCGACGATGTTCCCGTTCCCGTCCACCCACAGGGTCATCGGTTGCGCGGTGATGTTCAGCGGCGCGACCAGCAGGTGGCTCGGGTCGCGGACGATCTCGTAGGTGACGCCGGTCTGTTCGACGAACGCGCGGGTGTCGGCTTCGGAATCACCCAGGTTCACGCCGATCAGCTGCAGGTCGTCCCCGGCGGACTGGTGCACGTTCTCCAGGGCGGGCATCTCGGTCAGGCACGCGGTGCAGTTCCGGGAGAACATGTTGATCATCGTGGGTTTGCCGTCGACGACCTCGCCCAGGTCGACGATGTCGCCGTCCATCGTTTTCAGCCCGGTGGGTGGCAGCGTGGTCGCGGTGAACGTGGAGTCGTCCGCGCCCAGTTGCAGCGTGGCGACGTCGACGCTGTCGCCGCCGGTGTCGACGGCCTTGTCGTCGTTCGAGTTCGCCGCGACGAACGACATCACGACCGCGAAGGCGACGACGATGATGAACGCCCCCAGGAACAGCAGCATCGCAAGGCGCGGGTTGTAGCGGGCGCGTCGGGTCGGGGTGGGGTCGCCGTCGGCTTCCGGTTCGGTGGATTCGGTCATTGCGCACTCCGTCGGCGAGGCCGGTACACGGCACTCAAGGGTACCGGTGCATGGCGGAAACCGGCATATCCCGTACCGGTGTCTTCGGGCACCCGGTTCGATCGTCGACCGGTCCCGGCCACGGGTCCGGGCCCGGGGCGTCGACGGTCGTCGGTGGCGTCGGATCAGTCGGTGGCGGGACCCGGGTCCTTGAACACCAGACGGCGATAGTGGCGGAGTTCGGTGATGCTCTCGCGGATGTCGTCGAGCGCCCGGTGGGAACCCTGTTTGGTGGGGACCTTCGCCAGTTCGTCGGGATACCAACGGCGGGCGAGTTCCTTGATCGAGGACACGTCCACCGAGCGGTAGTGCAGGAAGTTCTCGATCTCGGGCGCCCATTTGGCGAGGAAGCGCCGGTCCGTGCCGATCGAGTTGCCGCACAGCGGAACCGTGCGGGCCTCGTCGATGTGGGCCTGCAGGAACTCCAGGGTGCGTGCGTTCGCGTCCGCCAGCGAGATCGTCGAGTTGCGGATCTCCTCGGTGAGGCCCGACCGGGCGTGCATCTCGGTGACGACCTCGTCCATCTTGGCGAGCTCGTCGTCGCTCTGGTGGATGACCAGGTCCGGTCCTTCGGCGACGATCTCGAGGTCGTCGTCGGTGATGATCGTCGCGATCTCGACGATCACGTTCTCGTCCGGGTCGAGCCCGGTCATCTCCAGATCCATCCAGGCGAGCATGGACCGAATCTACGCGCTCGGGTTCGTGGGCGGTGACCCTGCGGGCCGGTCCTCGACGGCGACGGCGTGGAAACCGCCGTCGACGCGGACGATCTCACCGGTGGTGGCGGCGAACCAGTCCGACAGCAACGCCACACACGCCCGAGCCGCGGGTTCGGGGTCGCGGACGTTCCACCCCAACGGTGCCCGGGCGGCCCAGGCCGCTTCGAAGTCGTCGAAACCGGGGATGGACTTCGCGGCGAGTGTCCGCAGTGGCCCGGCCGACACGAGGTTCACGCGGATCCCGGCGGGGCCGAGGTCGCGGGCGACGTACCGGGCGGTCGCCTCCAGGGCGGCCTTCGCGACGCCCATCCAGTCGTACTTCGGGTACGCGCGGGTGCCGTCGAAGTCGAGTCCCACGATCGCCGAGCCGGGCGGCATGAGCGG
>CAZVFF010000057.1:9455-11093 GCA_964626395.1 uncultured Iamiaceae bacterium
CCGGTGACGAGTATCCGGGAACCTTCGAGCAGCATCGGACCTCCGGGGTCGGCACGGAGCGGGTCGCACGGCACGTTATCCGCCCCCCGGTTGAACGGGCGTGCCACCGGGGCGTGATCGTGCCGGCGCGGGAAACGGTACGCCCGCCCGACCGATCGGGAAGACTGGAGTGCCATGGACGAGCTGCGTTTCGGCATCATCGGCACCGGGATGATGGGGTGCGAGCACATCGGCAACCTCGAGGTACTTCCCGGTGCGCGGGTGACCGCGCTCGCGGACCCCGACCCGGGCTCGCTGGAGTCCGCGGGTGCGTTCGTCCCCGACGCGTCCCGGTTCGCCGATCATCGTGACCTGCTCGCCTCGGGCCTGGTCGACGCGGTGGTCATCGCATCGCCGAACCACACCCACGCCGCCGTGCTGGACCACTGCTGGGACCACGACGTCCACCTGTTCATCGAGAAGCCGTTGTGCACGACCGTGCCCGACGCGCTCGCGGTGCGTGACGCCGCGGCCCGCCACGACGGCGTGGTGTGGATGGGTCTGGAGTACCGCTGGTTTCCGGCCGTCGACGAGTTGCTCACCGAGGTGCGTGCCGGTACGGCGGGGAAGCTGCACATGGTGACGATCCGGGAGCACCGCTACCCGTTCCTGGTCAAGGTCGGTGACTGGAACCGCTTCTCCGCCAACACCGGAGGCACCCTGGTGGAGAAGTGCTGCCACTTCTTCGATCTCATGGACCTCATCGTGGGCGAACGTCCCGTGCGGGTGTACGCGAGCGGTGGCCAGGACGTGAACCATCTGGACGAGGTGTACGACGGTCGGCCGTCGGACATCCTGGACAACGCGTTCGTGATCGTCGACTACCCGGGTGGGGCGCGGGCGATGCTGGACCTGTGCATGTTCGCGGAAGGCTCACGGTGGGAACAGGAGATCTCGGTGGTCGGTGATGCCGGCAAGGTCGAAGCCCACGTGCCGGGCTTCGCCGAGGTGGCCCGGGGCGCCGAGCCCGAGCTGGTCGTCGGCAGCCGTGGCCCGGACTGGCCGGTGACCTCGCGCGCGATCGGCTACGACGACCGCGCCGGGCACCTGGGCACGCACCACGGTGCGTCGTACGTGGAGCTGGAGCGGTTCGCGGCGGCGATCCGCACCGGTGTCGAACCCGAGGTGACCGTCGACGACGGGGTGTGGTCGGTCGCCGTGGGCGCCGCCGCGCACCGGTCGATCGACGAGGGTCGGCCGGTGGAACTGTCCGAGTTCGGTCCGGGTCGCTGACGAACCCACGATCGGGCCGCCGCCGACGGTCGTCGGATGGACCGTCGGCGGCGTGTGGTCGGCCGGGGGATCGGCGCGATCCCGGGCGGTACGGGATCGTCAGCCCAGGGCCGCTGCCAGACGGTCCAGGTTGTCGTGCATCCATTCGACGTAGCTCTTCCCGTCGGGCAGCGTCTCGGTGACACCGACGACGGGTACGTCGTTGGATTTCGCCGTGTCGATCAGCTTGTCGGTCTCGGCGCCGCGGGTCTGGACGTTGGGGACCAGCACCTCGACCCGACCGTCCTCGACCAGTTCGAGCGTGCGGTGCAGGACCGCAGCGGGCACACCGATCCCCTCTTCGACGGCTTCGCTGAACTCGGCGGG
>CAZVFF010000058.1:0-4355 GCA_964626395.1 uncultured Iamiaceae bacterium
TCGGGCTCGAGACCGTCGACGACTTCATCGCGGACCTCGAGCAGGCGTTCGCCGCGGCGAAGAGCTGAGAAGAGGGCGGGTCGGGTCTACCGCTCCAGGCGGTAGACCCAGCTCCCCATCGCCTTGGTCGACCGGTCGGTCCGCGATCCGTCCAGGGTCCCCGAATAGGGGTACGTGTCGGCATAGACGACCTCCACGTCGCGGATACGGTCCGTCCCGAAAAGGGCACGGATCTGGTCGTCGATGTGCGGATCGACCCCGTCGACGGCACCGCCATGGTTGGTGACCCACCCGATGTCGCGTGCGGCCAGGAAATCCGGCCGGCCACCGCTCGCGGCGGCGTCGTGCCACTCCAGGGTGTTCACCACCCCGTCGAGGCTCGTGATGCTGCGACGACCGAAGTAGCCGAGTGCTCCGGCGTCCCAGGCCGCGAGACGGGCATCGGCGGGGAGGTTCGCGTCGATCCAACGTCCCGCACGGGCGTCGTGCACCAGCAACGCCCGGGTGCCCGGGTCGACGAACCCGGGCAGGGACCAGAACACCCCGGCGAGCAGCGTCACCACGAGGATCCCCGCCGGGATCCGGGCCCGCACCTGGAACGCGTCGGCGCCGCCACCCGCTTCGAGCGCCGCGCTGCGGGCCAGGTCGGCCACCACCAGGGGCACCAGGAACATCGCGTACAGCGCCAACGGCGCGAAGTACCACAGGTAGGGGACCTGCTGCAGGGTCGCGTAGTAGCCGAGCAGTCCCACACAGAACGTCGCGTACCAACCGGTCGCGGTGAAGAACCGCCGGGTTGCCGACAGGCGGGTCGTGCGGCGGACGCGACGGCGGGCGAGTACCAGCACCGCGATCCCGATCGCCGCCCAGACCACGACCGACACGGCCCGGGTCGTGGTCAACGGCAACCGTTTGACCACACCGGAGATCTGCAGCGGTGTGCCGAAGACGATCCGGTTGACGATGAGGTACACGCCGACCACGACCACCGGAACGGCGAACAGTTCGACCAACGCACGCAGGTGCCGGGTGAAGCCCAGGGGCGGGTGGCCGCGATCGAGGATGCACCATGCGGCGAGCACCACGATGAGGATCACCGCGTCGGTGCGTGCCAGGAACGCCAGTGCCAGCAGTACCCCGCCGACCCAGCGTTGCCCCGCCGATGCGAGCGACACGAACCGGCCCCGGAACCGCAACGCGTGGGTGATCAGCAACGCGCCGACGGGGACGACCAGGCCGGATTCGAGCCCGTTCACGGTCATCGTGAACAGGAACGGGGTGACGCACAACAGCACGAAGACGGTCAAGGTCGCGCGGTCGCGGAACCGCCGTGCCGCGGAGCTCACCGGAAGCCCGGACGGGCTGGTCACCGCGGCCCCGATGACCCGGGCGACGATCACCATCGCGCCCGCCCACAGCGCCAACTGGAACACGAGCAACGCCCGGACCGCCGCGGTGTCGTCCAACCCGACCAGAAACGGTCCGATCGCGATCAGCTGCCACAGAGGGTGGTAGCCGTTGGTGGGGGCGATCCCGTCGAAGGTCGACGCCGACCCTTCGGCCCAGTTCCGTCCGATCGTGAAGTAGTAGTAGGCGTCGTCGAAACTGAACGCGAACGGTGCCGGTCCCCAGATCAGGATCAGCAGCGCCCAGCCGACGGCGACCACACCGACGGCGACGGTCAGCTTGCCGGTCAGTGTCATCGGACCATATTGGCCGCCCGAGCGCGGTACGAGGTGCACCGTGGTCTGCTAGCTTGCCACCCCGGGGAGAGGGAATCGACGACCAGGGGGCGGTATGGGACGGTTCGACACCCGGTTCGGTCTGGCCGCGATCTGCCTGTGCCTCGCGTTGGTGTTCGCCGGCTGTGACGCCGGCTGGATGGCGCTGCACGCCGGTTCCGGCGCGGCCGGCAACAGCGGTGACGGTGGACCCCGCGGCGAGGCGACCATGCAGCGGCCCGGGGCGATGGTCTTCGACGACGACGGCGGTTACCACGTGGTCGACACCGCGGCCTGCGTCGTCCGCCACGTGCAGGCCGACGGTTCGATCAGGACCGTCGCAGGCGACGGCACGTGTGGCTACGCCGGCGACGGCGGGTCGGCCACCGCGGCGCGGATCGACCCGGTGGTGGCGGGCCTGGAGAACACGACCGGCGGTCTGGGGCGCGGCGACGACGGCACGCTCTACCTGGCGGATTCGGCGAACGGTGTGGTCCGGGCGATCACACCCGAGGGGATCATCTCGACGTTCGCGACGGCGGGGGCGTGCAACGGGGTGCTCGGCGAGGGCGGGATCGCCGTCGTTCGTGGTTTCGTCGTGGTCGGCTGTGGCGACGCGGGGATCTTCGCGGTCGCGGACGGCCGTGCGGTCGCAGTTCCGTTCCTGGCCGGGGTCAGGCCCGGCGCGATGACGGCGGGACCCGACGGGTCGCTCTACCACTTCGACGTCGACAGTCGCATGATCCGTCGGACCACCGACCTCACCGGGACGACCGAACCGGTCGCCGCGATCGACCAGCCCGGCGTGACCGCCCTCAGCGTGGACGCGGAGGGCTGGGTCTACTTCGTCGAGGACATCGGTGACGGTGCGGGCCGGGTCCAGCGGATCGCCCCTTCGAACATGCGCACGACGATCATCGTCGGGAACCTCGAACCCGATCCCGGGGTCGCCCACAGCGGCTCGGCGCGTCGTCTCGGCGCGTCACCGGCCGGGCTGGCCGTCACCCCGAACCGGGGTCTGCTGGTGTCCAGCGGTCACGGGGTGTACCGGATCGCGGACCCCCGCCAGGCGCCGGCGGCGCTCGCCCGTGCCTTCTACGAACACGACGACGGCGTGCTCGACGGTTCCGCACCGGGGACGATCATCGATTTCGAGGAGATCCCCGCCGACCAGTTCCACAGCCGCTGGAAATCGAACATCCACGGCACCGCGTACCGGGTCATGTACCACTCCCGTGACATCCACGGCGAGGACACCGCCGTCACCGGGGTGATCGTCGTGCCCGACGCGCCGCCACCGGCCGACGGTCGCCGCACGGTGTCCTGGACCCACGGCAACGTCGGGATGAACAACTGGTGCGCTCCGTCGCGTTTCGCCGGGTGGGGTCAGGAGTACAACACCGCCCAGGTGAACGAGTACCTCGACGACGGGATCGTGTGGGCGTCGACCGACTACGAGGGTTTCGGACCCGACGGGTCGCTGAAGGTCTGGAGCGGCGGAACCGAGGCCCGGAACGCCATCGACATCGTCCGGGCGGTCCACCACCTGGCAGCGGAGCCCGGGGTCGCTCTCGGGAACGTCCACGAGGACTACGTGGTGCTCGGCAACTCGGCTGGAGGGCGTGCGTCACTGTTCGCCAACCGGGTGGCCACCGGGCACGACGAACCCGGCTGGCAGTCGGTGAACCTGGTCGGCACCGTCGCCGGGGGCGTCCCGTCCCAACTCGACCTGTTGTTCGAGACGACCGTGCAGCAGGGTGGGCTGAACCACTACATCTACAACCTGGTCTTCGGGATCAACGCCACCCACGGCGACGATGCCGCCCCGGTGTCCGAGATCCTCAACCCGACCGGACGGGCGATGCTGGCCCTGGCCGGCCAGAGCCCCTTCGACCGGACCCGTGACCCGATGAGCGGCTACTGCCATCCCGACCACAACCAGCGGTTCAACGCCGCGGCCCGGCGGATCTCCGACTACATGGCGGTCCAGTCGGACGGCGGTCACAACCCGATCACCAACCCGACGTGGGCGCCGCTGATCCTGGAACAGGACGCAGCGACCTGGGACACCCCCGGGCAGTTCCCGCTGTTGATCATCCAGGGTGGGAACGACGTGGTCACCCGGGCGTTCTCCTCGGAGATGCTCACCGACCAGCTGTGCGGACTCGGTCAGGACGTGGAACGGTGGAACTACCTGGACAAGGCCCACACCACGGCCATGCCGGCCGCGCACGACCACATCAGGACGTGGATCGGAAACCGGTTCGCCGGCGTGGCGACACCGGACGAACCCTCACCGGTGGCGGGTGTCGCGACGGTCGCCGACACGGTGTGTGTGGATGGTTCGACGGCCGACCGCTGAAGCCGCCCGCCCACCCTTCTCGAAATTCGTACGGAAAAGCCGCCCAGCGGTGCTTTTTCGTACGAATCTCGGAGTGGAATCGTCCCGTGTGGGTGGGATCGGCCCGGATTTCGGTGGGGGTGGGGCGGTTCTTCAGGCGAGTTCGGCGACGACGTGGTCCACGCAGGTGGTGAGCGCCTCGATGTCGGCGGTCTCGATCGCCGGGAACATGCCGATCCGCAGCTGGTTGCGTCCCAGTTTGCGGTAGGCCTCGGTGTCGACGATCCCGTTGG
>CAZVFF010000058.1:4365-6657 GCA_964626395.1 uncultured Iamiaceae bacterium
CACCTTCGACACGACCGACGCGTCGATCGCGTCGTCGATGTCGATCGTGGCCACCACGTGGCTGCGCGTGTCCGGGTCGATCACGAACGGCGTCGCGTACTCCGAGGCCTCGGCCCAGTCGTACATGGCCTTCGCGTTCGCGTCGCAACGACCCGCCGAGAATTCCAGCCCGCCGTTCTGGTTGAACCACTCCAGCTGGCTGACCGCCAGGTGGATCGTCGCCAGCGCCGGGGTGTTGTAGGTCTGGTCCTTGCGGGAGTTGTCCAACGCGATCGACAGATCGATCGACGCGGGGATCCAACGGTCCGACTCGTGGATCCTCGTGATCCGCTCGATCGCGGCGGGACTGCACGCCGCGATCCACAGGCCACCGTCGGAGGCGAGGCACTTCTGGGGGGCGAAGTAGTAGACGTCGGCCTGGGACATGTCGACCCGCAACCCACCGGCGGCCGAGGTCGCATCCACCGCGACCAGTCCGGTCGCCCCTTCGGGGCGTGCGATCCGCATCGACACCCCGGTGGAGGTCTCGTTGTGGGTCAACGCGTACACGTCGACCTCGTCGGATACGGCCGCCTCGGGGTGGGTGCCCGGTTCGGACTCGATGATCTGTGGGTCGGCCAGGAACGGTGCCGCGGCGGTGACCTTCGCGAACTTGGACGAGAACTCACCGAAGGCCAGGTGCTGGGAGCGGTTCTCGACCAGACCGAAACTCAACGCGTCCCACAGCACGGTCGTCCCGCCGTTGCCGAGCAGCACCTCGTAGCCGTCGGGCAGGGCGAACAGCTCGGCCACGGCGTTGCGCAACCGGGCGACCATGAACTTGACCGTCGGCTGACGATGCGACGTGCCCAGGTACTCCGGTGCATCGGCGACCAGCGCCTCGATCGCCTCGGAGCGCACCTTCGAGGGCCCGCAACCGAAGCGCCCGTCGACGGGCATGATCGAATCCGGGATCGTGATGGACGGGGTCGGTTCTGCTGCAGGCGGTGGAGTCATCGTCTGCAACTATTACTGAAGATCGCCCAGGAGTGAAACCCGCCATGCTGCCCGCCCATCCCGATACGCTCGCTCGCCCCGCCGATGGCTCGCCGTGGGCGGGAGGTGGACGGGCCGATGGCGGCTGACGGCCGCACCCCGATGCGGTCGCGCACCCGCCACCTGATTGTCATCTCGGGGATCTTCCTCGCGAGCCGTCTCGCGTTCATCGTCGGTGGACTCACCTACGAGGGAGCCGCCGAGAGACAGGACCAGCTGCTCGACGCGAAGGAACTCGCGGCACACCCGTTCCTGGCGTTCACCGCGAACCACATCCAACCACCGCTGTGGAACTTCTTCGTCGGTGTGGTGCTGCGCTGGTCCCCGTTCCCGTCGGGGATCACCTTCCAGGTCGTCTACCTGGCAGTCGGCCTGGTCACGTTCCTGTGTCTGTGGGAGGTCCTGGCGGCTCTCGGGCCTCGCAGGTGGATGGCGACGGTGGCCACGGCCATCGTCCTGCTGAGCCCGCTGGCGATCGCGAACGAGGCGATCCTGCGTTACGAGACCCTCGAGTCGGCGATCCTGGTGCTCTCGGCGTGGGCGTTCCTGCGATACGTGCGGGAACCCGGACCGCGTCGACTCGCCGGGTTCGGCCTCGTGCTCCTGATCGGTGTGCTGCTCCGGACGACGTTGCAGCCGTTCTGGCTGGTGGGGGGACTGCTGCTGGCGTTGATCGTCCGTCCGCCGAGGGGCTGGTGGCGACCGGCCGTCGGCATCGTCGGGGCGGTCCTCGTTCTGATGGTCGCGCCCCTGGTTCACCGCTCGGTCGCGTTCGGGACCACCGGGTTCTCGAGTTTCTGGGGAATGAACCTGAAACGCATCACCACGATGCAGCTCCCCCAGCAGGACATCGACCGACTCGTCGCCGACGGGACGTTGTCACCGATCGCGCCCCTGTACGGGCCGTATCGGAACTACGCACCGTATCTACCCGACTGTCGGTCGAACACCGGACGCCCCGTCCTCGACGATGTGACCAAGAGCGACGGTGACATCAACTTCAACGCGGAATGCATGATCCCCGTCTACCGACTGCAGGCCGAGGACTCACTGGCCACCATTCGGTCCGAACCGGCCAACTATCTCCGTTCCGTCGGGCAGGCGGCGGTGATCTACACGATCTGGCCGGTCGTCGACCCGGGGCACGGGGTGTTGGAGACATGGGATGCGGCGTACACGCCGATCACGGCGCCGATCGGTGTCCGCATGGTGCTGGCCTCGGGGGATCCCCAACCGATCGCCGGGCTGTTCTCCGGC
>CAZVFF010000058.1:6667-10964 GCA_964626395.1 uncultured Iamiaceae bacterium
GCGGGTCCGCCCGGGTCTCGTTGACGATCGTCGCCGCCCTCGCCTTCGCGCTGGTCGCGGGCCTCCGCGCGGCGTGGAGGATGTTCCGGGGCCGGGCCGACATCGCCGACGACCTGACGGTGTTCATCGGGTTCACCGTCGTGATGCTCACCGCGGTGAGCATCACCATGGACTTCTTCGAGAACTCCCGTTTCCGCCAACCGTTGGATCCGCTGATCCTGGGTCCGTTGTTCGTCGCCGTGCTCGGGGGTGCGACCGCCGTCCTGGAGCGGGTGCGCGCGCAGCGGTCGGTCGATTGCACAGCTCCCGGTGTCTCCGGGACCGCGGCGACGGGCCCACCGGCGACGTGATCGACCCGGATCGCTCCGGTCCCGAGCTCAGCCGCCCGCGGCGTGATCCGGGTCTCGCAAGGTGTCGATCCGCGGTCGGAGGATCCGGTGCCAAAGTTCGGCGACCGCATCGACCGAGAGGTGCCCCCCGTCGGGTCGCAGTGACTCGTCGATCATGTCGTCGGGGCAGACCCAGGCCCGGTAGGGAACGATCGTGATGTCCGGGAAACCGGAGAGTTCGTCCGCCAGGACGCGGTTGACCAGCTCGACCCGCGCGGGATCTTCGGCTTCTCCCGCTTCGTCCTCCTGTGCCCAGCCGACGCACGCAAGTTCCATCCACAGGATCGGTGCGTCGGTCTGCGACCGGATGACCCCGACCGCTCTGGCGACGGCGTCCCGGTACTCGTCCTCCCATTCCGAGCTACCGACCACGAGCCGCTTCCCGTTGCTGTCGAGGTCGTACAGCTGACGGAGACCGAGCATCACGAGAACGACATCCGGTTCGTTCTCGTCGATTCCCCGGGCCCATCGTTCCGGCCAGCGGTCGCAGTCGGCTGAGGCCGTGTTCGTCGTCGAGCCGATCCACAACGTGTCTCCGACGATGTCGCACCGGGCTTGGTAGACCGCATTGATCCGGTACGGCAGATCCTCGGGCGCGGCCGCGCTGTTGACCCACGCTGATGAGTCGCCGAGCACCAGTACCCGATCGGCATTCGGTCGGTTCGCACGGGCGTTCGGATCGCCCAGGGAACCGAACATGCCACTTCCGGTCGGGGCGATGAGGATGAGAACGAGTATCCCGGCGGTGCTCGCGGCGAGGACGCCCCCCTGATTGCGGAATGTCCAACGCCTGCGATGGATCGGTTCCTCGATGAAATGATGCGTGAGTTCGGCGAGCAGGAGCGTGACCCCGAGCTGGACCGTCACGAGGGCCGGGCCGGACAGCTCGACTCGTGGCGGCGCCAGGATCAACAGGACCGGCCAGTGCCAGAGGTACATGACGTACGAGATCCGACCGAGATGACACGACACGCGGTTGCCGAAGATCCACACGAGGGGGCCGCGGTCCGCGCGGGCACAGGCGTAGATCAGCACCGCACACGACAGGTAGCCGATCAGGAACCGGTAATCGCGGTACAGGCCCGTATCGAGTTTCAGGTAGATGCACACCAGCGCGTATCCGACGGCCGCGATCCCGCCGGCGATTGACGCGATCGCGCGTCCGCGAGGGGTGTCGCCGCGATCCGGCCAGAGTACGAGCGCGAGGATCCCGCCGATCAGGAACGCCGGTCCCCGCGTGTCGGTGCCGAAGTGGATCCTGGAGAGGTCCACCCCGGACCCGGCGAGATGGTGGATCCAATAGGAGGCGGGGACCAGGCAGGCCGTGAACAGCACCCCGAGCACGAGTCTGTGGCCACGGAGGAGCCTGATCAGCACGATCACCAGAAGCGGCCAGAGAAGGTAGAACTGCTCCTCGACGGCGAGCGACCACGTGTGTTCGAGGAGGGATTCGCTGAACGAACCGAAGTAGTCCCGCTGGGTCACGATGTAGTGCCAGTTGGCGAAATAGAACAGCGTCGCGATGCTGTCGTCGCGGGTCGTGGGGAACTCGTCGCTGAGGCCGAGTAGCCAGACCGCAGTTGTCACGCCGGCCAGCAGCACCAGGACGGAAGGGCCGAGCCTGCGAATCCGGCGACGGTAGAACGTCGACAGGGAGATGCGGCCATGACGGTCCTGTTCCTTGACCAACAGGGTTGTGATGAGGAACCCCGAGAGCATGAAGAACATGTCCATGGTCACCCAACCGCCCTGCAGCCGGTACGGTGGCCCGATGTGGAACCCGATGACCACCAGCAGGCTCAGACCCCTGAGGCCGTCCAGGAGCGGAAGGTGTTTCAGTTTCGTGAGTTGCTCGGCCACGGTGCTCCTCGTTGCAAGGTCGCGAGGATAGGGGAGCGGGACCGGCTCGGTTCGGCGGCCCGTCACGCTGTGCGTAGCGGTTCCGCGGTGGCCCGAGGGTCGTCGACGGGCGCGGTGGACGATGATCGGGGCCTCCGGGGCGGACGGTAGGATCCGGCGCATGCGTGTCAAGCGCCGGGGGCTCGGGACGCGTGCGTCCGTGCGGACGGATCGACGACGGTTCCGCATCGGTCTGGGTTGCGTGGCGCTGGTCGGGTTCCTGATCCGGGCGTACCACGTCATGAGCGTGCGTGCACACACGGTCATCGAACACGGCGACGCCTTTCTGTCCTACTGGCTCCCCGGTCGACAACTGGCCGAGGGCCGCGGGTACATCTCGCCGGAGACCTTCCTGCACTGCGACTGGGACCCGACCGAAGTGCCCGAGCACGTCCTCCTGGACGTCCCCGATCGGCTCTACGCGCTGTGCCAGGCGATCCCGAGCGCGAAGCACCCGCCCGGGTTCGTGACGACCCTGGCGGGTCTGAACAAGCTGGGTATCACCTCCATGACCGCCCAGCGGTATGCGATGTGTGTGCTCGGCGCCGTGACGATCGTGCTGGTCGGGGTGTTGGCGGCCAGATTGATCTCCGACCGGGTGGGTCTCATCGCAGCGGGAATCGCCGCCGTCTACCCGAACGTGTGGATCAACGACACGGCGCTCTGGTCCGAGACACTCATGGCGTTCGGGTTCGTGCTCGGACTCGTCGGCA
This sequence comes from uncultured Iamiaceae bacterium, assembly GCA_964626395.1. GTDB lineage: Bacteria > Actinomycetota > Acidimicrobiia > Acidimicrobiales > Iamiaceae > JAFDWI01. Next base: position 9,669 of record CAZVFF010000058.1, read on the forward strand.
TCTACGGCTTCTGGCGCAAGCCCGGCTGGAAACCCCTGCTCGTCGCCTCGGTCGGGATCACGATCGCCACCTCGGCGCGTGCGGAAATGGGCGCACTGTTCCTGTTGGTGATCACCCCGTTGGTCCTCGCCCGCACCGCGCTGCCGTGGCGGAGACGAGTCGCACTGCTCGCCATGGCGGCCGTCGTGCCGTTGGCGGTGTTCGTGCCGTGGTCGGTCCACAACGCACAACGTTTCGAGAACCCGGTCATGCTCTCCAATGGTCTGGGACCGACGATGTTGGCCGCGACCTGCGATGACGTCTACTACACCAAGTACATCGGGCTGTACCGTCCCTCGTGCGTGGCGGACCTCCCCCCGATCCGGCCACCGGGCGAGGGCCTCGACGAGTCGCAGGTCAACGTGATCGCGAGGAAGCAGGCGGTCGACTACGCCAAGGAGCATCCCGGGCGCACCGCCCGCACCGTGCTGGTGCGCGAAGCCCGCCTGTTCGAGCTGTGGAACCCGACCCAACAGAACCGGTACAACAGCTACATCCAGGGTCGCGGATCGGTCGAGCTCATGGTCACCGCACAGTGGATGTTCCGGATACTGGCTCTGGCCGCCATCGCGGGCGCGGTCCTGTGGCGGCGTCGGCGGATCCCGCTGTATCCACTCGTCGTCGAGCTGGTACTCACCATGGCCGTCGTCGCGGCCACCTTCGGCAGCACACGGTACCGGGCGGCGCTGGAGTGGTGTCTGATCCTCCTCGCGGCGACGACGTTCGGATGGTTGGCCGATCGCGCCATTGCCCGCTACCGCCGGTGGAGGAACCCTGCTGATCCCGCTACCGTGGACGATCCCGACGACACCGCGATCGCGCACGTCCCGGTCGGCCCCACCCACGGGTGAGCCCCGGAACGGCGCGGCGCCGCGACGGACGTGCCCATCGGCGCCGCCCCGGAACCCGAGGTCGGGCCGACTGCAGGATCACCCGGGGGCGTCTGCAACGATTGCCCCGTACACCCGAGGAGTGAGGCCGCCCATGCCCGAGAACCGCATCGCCACCCGTACCGCCGCCATTCCGCCGTCGGCGACGCTCGCCATCACCGCGAAGGCCAAGGCCCTGAAAGCCGCCGGCGAACCCGTCGTGGTCTTCGGTGCGGGGGAACCGGACTTCCCGACCCCGGACCACATCGTGGAGGCCGCCGTCGCCGCCTGCCGGGACCCGCGGAACCACAAGTACTCGCCCGCCGCCGGGTTGCCCGAGCTGCGCGAGGCGATCGCTGCGAAGACCCTGCGAGATTCGGGTTACGAG
>CAZVFF010000059.1:0-10943 GCA_964626395.1 uncultured Iamiaceae bacterium
GGTCACCGCGGCGGCATCGGTGGAGAACGAACACGACCTCTACGAGGCCCAACGGGACCTGATCCTGGACCCGAACGACCCCGACGTGCTCGACGCCGCCGACCGGGCCGGGATCCCGTACGACTGGATCCAGGCCGCGCAGGCGTCGCCGATCTACTCGCTGATCCACACCTACGGGGTCGCGTTGCCCCTGCACCCCGAATACCGGACGATGCAGATGGTCAGGTACATCCCGCAGCAGAAGCCGGTGGTCGACGTGGTGCGCGACACCGGCTACGACGCCGGGGACGCCGAGAACCTGTTCAGCGCGATCGACACGTTGCGGATCCCGGTGGAGTACCTGGCGAACCTGTTCAGCGCCGGGCACGTGCCCACCGTGGAACGGGTGCTGTACCGCCTGGCGGCGATGCGGTCCTACATGCGGGACATCAACCTGGGTCGTGAACCCCGGGAGGGGATCGCGAACGCGGTCGGCCTGAGTGGCGACGAGATGCAGGCGATGTACCGGCTGTTGGCGATCGCCAAGTACGACGAACGGTACGTGATCCCCGCCGCCCACTACGAGGAGGCCCACGACCTGGAGTCGTTGGGGACCGACTGCCCGTTGAACGACCTGGGTGGCCCCGGCATGAGCGAGGCGATGTCGTCGGAATCGATGGACCGACCGTCGAAGTGGACCTCGGTCGCCGCGCCGCGACGCAAGAAGGCGAAACGATGAAGCTGCTGCGGTCGCGCCGCTCCCGTGCCGGTGGTGTCGACGCTCCTGGGTTCGCCGCCGATGACCTGCGGGTGGCGCACGCGTGCGCGTCGTGGCTGTTGGACTACCCGGGCCCCGAACTGTTCGACCGCCTGGCGACGATCCGGGAACTTGCCGCCGGCCTGCCCGAGGCGTTGGGCGAACCGCTGGGGCGTACGGTCGACGCGTTGGCGGCGACCGAACCGATCGAGGCCGCGCAGGTCTACGTCGACACGTTCGACACCCGCCGGCGGGGGTGCCTGTTCCTGACCTACTGGACCGACGGCGACACCCGCCGTCGGGGCATGGCCCTGGTGCGGATCCGCCAGATCTACCTGGCCGCAGGGCTGCGTCCCGACCCGGGCGAGTTGCCCGACCATCTCACCGTCGTGCTCGAGTTCTCCGCCGGGACGTCACTGGAGGGCGGCATGGAGATCCTCACCACCAACCGGCCGGGCCTGGAGTTGTTGCGTGCCCACCTGGGCCAGACCGGGTCGCCGTGGCACGGTGCGGTGGCCGCGGTGTGTGCGACGTTGCCGAAGATGACCGACGCCGAGGTGGCGGCGATGACGGCGCTCGCGGCGGACGGACCCGCGGAGGAACTGGTCGGTCTGGACGGGTACGGCGCCGAACCGAACTTCGATTCGATCTATCCCGCGTCGCGTCCCGGGCCGACGTTCGACGGTTCGACGTGCGCGTCGAACACGGCACGGACCCGGCTGGCCGACCCGGTGGTGAAGGAGGCGTCGTCGTGACCTCGAAGACCTGGCAGACCCTCATCTGGGTCGTGTTCCCCTACATGGTGATGGTGGCGTTCATCGGCGGGCACATCTGGCGGTGGCGGGTCGACCAGTTCGGTTGGACGACCCGGTCCAGTCAGATCTACGAGTCGAAACTGCTGCGGGTCGGTTCACCCCTGTTCCACTTCGGGATCCTCGCGGTGTTCATCGGCCACGTCGTGGGCCTGGGCATCCCGATGGCCTGGACCGACGCGGTGGGCGTGTCGGACCACGTGTACCACTGGGGGGCGATGATCCTGGGGATCGGCGCCGCGGTCGCGACGATCGGCGGCCTGTTGATCCTGCTGTACCGGCGGCGCACCAACACCCGGGTGTTCGGCGCCACCACGGTCATGGACAAGGCCATGTACCTGCTGCTCAGCGCGGTGATCGTCTTCGGGATGTTGGCGACGATCCTGGAGACGACCGGGTTGACCGGCGGCGGCTACAACTACCGGCTGGGCGTGTCGGTGTGGTTCCGGCAGATCTGGAGTTTCCACCCCGAAGCGGCCGACATGGTGTCCGCACCGTTGTTCTTCAAACTGCACGTGTTCACCGCGTTGTGGCTGTTCGCGATCTGGCCGTTCACCCGGCTGGTGCACGTGTTCAGTGTGCCGTTGGGGTATCTGACCCGCCCGTACATCCTGTACCGGTCCCGGGGTCGTGCCCGGGCGCGTCGTGGTTGGGAGACCGTCGATTTCTGACCCGGACGGGTCCGGACGGTCGGGCCTGTCCGGCGGCCCGACCGGAGCTCATTCGCCCGTGACCGGTCCGACCACCGACGCCACCGGCGACGACCGGCCGTCGGTCGGGGCGATCGTGTTGGCCGGTGGGCGCGGGTCACGGCTGGGCGGTGTCGACAAGGCCGGGCTCGTCGTCGCCGGTTCGTCGCTGCTCGACACGGCGCTCACGGCGACCGAGGGCTGTGTGCCACGGGTCGTGGTCGGCCCGGCGGACCTGCCGGTGCCCGATGATGTGCTCCGCACCCGTGAGGATCCGGTGTTCTCCGGTCCGGCGTCCGCGGTCGCGGCCGGCATGGCGGCGGTCGCCGCCACCGGAACCGACCCGGACTGGGTGGTGTTGCTGGCCTGCGACGTGCCCGGTGTGGGCGAGGCGGTTCCCCGCCTGATGGATGCCGCCCGCAGTGTGGACGCGTCGGTCGATGTGGTGTTCGCCGCCGCTGGGGACGGTCGGGTCGACGACCGGGTCGAATGGCTCGTGTCGATCGTGCGCACCGCGGCGTTGACCCGCGTGATCGACGCGCTGGGCCCGGGTGGCACCGTCGACCGGTCGATGCGCCGCCTGCTCGGTGGACTGGCCCGGTCCTTCGTGTCGGTCCCGGCGGGGGCGACCGACGACATCGACACCCCCGCCGACCTGGAACGCCACGCCGGACCGGGCGCTGCCGACACCCGGACCGTCACACCGGACCCCGCACTCCCGACCATCACACCAGCCGACCGATCGGGCGACGGGCCGGTTGCGTCACCGACCGGACCGCACACGGCGCCCCGCACCGGCGGTGACGGCCCCGTGAAAGGATGACCACCCATGAGTGAACGTGAACGCCACGCCCTGGACGACGACCGGTGGGACGACTGGATCGCCGAGGTCTGCACCCGGCTCGGCGTGGATCGCGGCCTGGTCGACGTGCCCGCGATCCACGACCTGACCCGCCAGGTCGCGCACCGGTACGAACGCCCGATGGCGCCGGTGTCGTCGTACCTGGTCGGCATCGCGTTGGGCGCCGCCACCGCCACCGGTCCGGGCGTGGACCCCGCCGGGGTGCTGGCCGATCTGATCGCCCGGGTCGAAGCGACCCTGCCGGCCGGATCGTGAACGGTACGGACGCCGTCGCCGACGGCATCGTGCCCTACGAGGTGTGGATGGAACGGGTCCTGGCCCGGGTCGAACCGCTCGCCCCGGTGCGGATGCCGACCGTCGCGGTCGATGGCCGACCCGAATCGGCCGGGACGGTGACCGCCGAGGCGGTCACCGCGGTGTGGCCCGCTCCGCCGTTCACGAACTCCGCGATGGACGGCTTCGCGGTCGCCGCCGCGGACCTCGTCACCGACGGTGACGAACCGGTCCGCCTCGACGTGTCCGCCGACATCGCCGCCGGGGCGACCGACCACTCCTGGCAGCCCGGCACCGCGGCACGCATCATGACCGGCGCCCCCGTGCCCGACGGGACCGACACCGTCGTACCCGTCGAACACACCGATCACCCCTCCGCGCACGAACCCCTGCCCGGCGCGGTCTCCTTGCCGGCGAACTGGGCGGCGGGCCGCAACGTGCGGGTCCGGGGGACCGACATCGCCGCCGGAGCCGAGGTGGTGGCCGCGGGAACCCGCCTGGACGGCGCGGCGCTGTCCGCGCTCACCGCGGTCGGCGTGTTGAACGTGGCGGTCCGTCCCGCGGTGCGGGTCGCCGTGATCGTCACCGGCGACGAACTGATGACCCTGGCCGAGATGTCGGAGGCCGGTGGCATGTTGGGGGTCGGTCGGATCCTGGACACGAACCGGGTGTTGGTCACCGAGACGTTGATCGGTTTCGGTGCCGACGTGGTGTTCGAGACGACCTGTTCGGACACCCCGGCCGACCTGGACACCGCCCTCGCCCGTGCCCACGAAGCCGGGGCGGACGTGGTCGTGACGACCGGCGGTGCGTCGGTCGGCGCGCACGACGTCGCCCGCCACGTGCTCAGCGGGTTGGGCGTCGAGTTCGCGATGGTCGGCATGCAACCCGGCAAACCGCAGGGTTTCGGTGTGCTCGACGGTGTCGTCGTGTGCGCGTTGCCGGGCAACCCGGGCGCGGCCCGGGCGAGCCTGTACGCGATCGTCGCACCCGTGCTGGCCCGGCTGACCGGTTCGAACGTGCCCGCGCCGGTGCCGATGACCGTCACCGACGGCTGGTCGGCCCGGGTCGGGATGCGCCAGTACGTGCCGGTGCGGGTCGACGGGATGCGGATAACCCCGGCGGTGCACGGCGGTGTCGCCGCGCACCGGGTGCGGTCCCTGGCGACCGCCGAAGGGCTCGCGATCGTCGCAGCGGGCGTCGCCCGGGTGCACGCCGGCGACGTGTTGCCGGTCATCGTGCTGCGGAACGCCTGACCCGCCCGCACGGCAAGGCCCGGTCGGCCGATTCGATTGCCGAACCGGACCGGGACGTCCGGCCGCCGGAACCACCCCGGTGACGTGGCGGTGGGCCCACGGGTGCGGCCGGTCGGGTCGCCCCCGGGGCGCGGTCGGTCAGGTCGGCCCGAGTCGGCGGCGTGCCGCCCGCCCGGCCTGGCCGACCAGGCCGACGAACGTCGCCGTCCAGGCCACCGCGGCCAACACGAGCGCCGCTTTCGGGACCCACCCCAGACCGTCCAGGTCGACGACCTCGAGCATGCGGAACGTGGACGCCGCGTACATGCCGAGGGGGAACACCATCGCCCAGTACGACGGGTGGTAGTGCAACGGCAGGCGACGCACGATGTGACGCCACACACCGATCGCGATCATCACCGGGAACCAGAACGTCGCGGTCGCCCATGCCAGCACCACCAGCACCTCCACGGTCGGTGCGAACCTCGCCAGGTGCCCGGAGGCTTCGGTGGCGGCGACCAGGTTCGACCCGGCGAGCACGGTGATGGCCACCGCGCCGGCGGCGATCCACGCCGGTGGGTCCGCTTCGGTGGGTTCCAGCGGCACGAACACCCAGCGCAGGAACACGAGCGTCATCACGATCAGGTACGTGACCAGGCCGAGCAGGAACACCGCCAGGCACACGAACGCCAACAGTCGACCGCCGCCGCGGAGCAACAGCAATGCACCCAGCGCGGCGATCGATTCGGCCGACACGGTGATCAGGAACCACGTGCCGTTGATCCCGGCGCCGATGTCGGGTTTGTCGCCCCGGATCACCACCGAGATCAACGCCGAATACAGGATCGGGGTCCACAGCACCACGCCGACCCACCAGAGCACCTCGGCGGCGTCCCACCAGCCGTACAGCAGGCCGGTCGCGCTGCCCAACACGTTGGTGCCGGCGATGATCGTCAGGAACGCGAACCCCTTCTGGTGGCTGAACAGGTCGTCGAACAGCCGACGCGGGTACGTCACCAGGCGGGCCAGGGTCAACACGGCCAGCACGCCGTACCCGACCGCCGCGATCACCCACAGGCCGTCCGCGACCCGGTCGAGGTCCTGCTGGTCGGCGGCGATCGCGATGATCCCCGTGGCCATGACCAACGCGAAGTAGCCGGGGAACAACGTGGCGATGAGCGGGGTGCCGTCGCGGTCGGCGGCCATGGGGAGATTCTCCCACACCGCCGCCCGTCGTGGGCATCCCGTGGGGCCCCTCGCCGGGGTCCACCTGCGGAACGTGTGGAACGGGGATTATCCTGTCCGGCAGGGAAACCGTGGACCAGCGGCTCAGGCAGGACGGAGGGACGGGTCATGGTGGACGACGACACCGCGCAGACGATCCGCATCGATGCGTTCTTCCACCGCGAGCTCGTCGAAACCGCGGTCGATCCGTACGTGCTGGTGGGCCGCGACCTGGTCGTGTACTGGGCCGGGCCCACGATCGTCGAAATGCTCGGCTGGCGACCCGAGGATCTGGTCGGCCGGTCCATCGCGGACCTGTTGGCCCCGGACAGTCTGGAACTGGCCGGCCACGGGCTCGCCGAACTGGACCGTGCCGTGCTCACCCCGCACTGGCTCGCGATCCCGGTGCAGGTGACCGCACGGACCGCCGGTTCGGGCAACCGCGACGTCGATGTCACCGTACGCACCTACGCCCGGGACGGTTTCGAGGGCTATCTGGTCCAGATCCATCCGGCGGGCGCCGCCGAACGTTTCGGCGAGGTGACCCGCGCGATCCTCGACGACGGCGACGAACTCGAGGTGCTCGAGATGCTCCCCCCGTTGCTTGCCCACGACGTCCCGGGCACGGCGGTGACGATCGGTGTGGGGTGGCACGGGGACGGGTTCTCCCACGTCGTCGGCGACGATCACGGCCTGTTGACCCTCGACGCGCCCGCCCGGGGGGACCGGGCCGTGTTCGACCGGCTCGTCCGATCCGGCGACGGGCTCCACGGTCTGACCGACGCACTGTCCGAACCGACCCGTCGTCGGGCACGGCGGCTCGGCTATTCCGCGTGTTGGGGTGTGCCGATCATCGCCCACGACGACGCCACCCCCGGCGTGGCGTTGGTGATGTGGCACTGGGCCGACAACGAACCGGGCGAGATCGTGCGGGGCCGGGTCACCCGCCTGGTCGACCTGGCCCGGCTGGTGTTGCACTGGGGGGTGCGGCGCCGCCGGTTGGCGTGGGAGGTCACCCACGACCACCTGACCCGGTTGTTGAACCGGTCCGCGTTCATCGACGTGATCGGGGGGACCAACGGCTCGGCGCGTGCGGTGCTGTTCTGCGACCTGGACGATTTCAAACTGGTGAACGACCGCTACGGCCACCGGGTCGGTGACCGGCTCCTCGTCGGGGTCGCCCGACGTCTGGCCGGGGTGTGTGACCCCCACGTCGTCGCCCGGTTGAGCGGCGACGAGTTCGCGACGCTGGTCCACCCGTGCGACCGTCCCGACGGCGCGGCGGGCGTCGCCGAGGCGATGCGGGCGGCGTTGGACGAACCGATCAGCGTCGACGGGCATGTCGCGACCGTCGGGGTGAGCATCGGGATCGCGCACGACCCGTCGGGACGGGTGGGGACCGACACCCTCATCGACGAAGCCGATCGGATGCTGCGGGTCTGCAAGGGCGAAGGCAAGAACCGGGTGCGTTCCACGACCCTCACCGGCTGAACCGGCACCGGCGCGCCGGGCGGGCCCCGTCGCGTGACAGGATCGTCGGAGGAGCGGTCCACCGGAGGCGAATCGTATGAACCAGCAGAGCGGCAACGGTGTCGGACGGTCCGGAGCCGAGGTCGTGTCGTGACCGGGCCCGATACGACCATCACCGGGTTCCAGGAGGTCATCGAGGCGACCTACGGCGCCCGTGACCGGGCCCGGGGGATCCCGTCGACGGTCGCGTGGCTCACCGAGGAACTCGGCGAACTCGCCCAGGCGGTCCGCAAGGGCACCGTGGACGAACAGGTCCACGAGTTGGGTGACGTGTTGGCGTGGACGTTCTCGCTCGCGAACCAGTTGGGGATCGACGTGGAGACCGCGCTCGCCCGGTACGCGCACGGATGTCCCCGTTGCGGACGGGTTCCCTGCGACTGCTGAACCCGGAACCGGTGACCGGGTCCGCGGCCGGTCACGGTCGTCCCCGGTCGGTGCGGGGTGCTTGCCGGGTCAGTGACGCAGGAAGGTGAGGCCCAGGTCGTGCAGGGGCACGCCCCAACCGTCGATCGCGTCGAGCAGCAACCACGGCACGGCGTCGGTGGCGTCCAGGGTCGCCGGTGCGGTCACGGTCACCGACCGGGCGTCGGGATTCGGGGGCGGGCCCCACAGTTCCGAGTCGGCCGGTACGGGTGCGGTTTCGACGAGGTTGACGGGTTCGTCGTCGCGTTGGACCCGGGCGAACAGGGCGTTGGGTGTGGCGGGCGCCGCCCAGCCACCCTGTTCGACGACGAGGTATTCGCCCGAGGTGATGCAGTGGCGGATCGACCGGGTGAACGCTTCGACCAGGTCGTCGACGACCCGTTGGCGGTCGATGTCACCGGGGAGTTCGTCGACCGGATCGAGCCGGATCGACCGGCTGCGTGCGGTGGCGTCGGGGTCGCCGGCGGGGGTTCCCCGGGGGGCGAGCACGAGCGTGGCGGTGTCACCGTCGGGTTCGCCTTCCAGCGTGGCGATCTCCCGCCAACGCAGTTTGTCGCGTTCGGTGCGGGCGATCCGCCCGGTCGCCTGGTTGACCGACAACCATTCCGCGTCCGGGGTGGACCACAGCCGGGAGTCGCCGTCGCGGGTCCAGGTGCGCAGGTGGCCGGCCAGACACGGCCCGATCTGCACGGTGACGCCGTTGTGGCCGGTCGGTTGCGGGTCGTGGTCGGGGGTCACGGTGTTCCTCGGGGGTGCGCGTCCTGTCCGCCCATGATCGTCGTCCCGGCGGGCGTTTCCACGTTCGCGTCGCCCTGTCCGAGTTCGAACCGGCGAATGAACGCCCGGTCCCACGTGCCCATCGGTGCGAGCGTGCAACCGCACACGCCCGGTCGGGGCCGTCGCCGGATTCGATCAACTGCATGGCATCGAGGCTCCCCCGGGACCGCCGGGTTTCGGGGCTGTCGGAGTCGCTGTGAACCGTGAAGCCCTTGTCGAGGTCGAGGTGGTCCTCGGGCCGGACCCGTGGCTCGGCGCCGGGCTGCCCGGGGAGTCGACGACACGACGTCAAGACTCGCGTGCGTCTCCGGTTCGTGCCGATTCGTCGGGTTCGAGCGGGCGGTACGACGGGTTGTCGACCAGGATCACCGGTGTGGAGCGCCGAGTGGGTCGTCGGGTCGTGTGCCCGTGTGCGGTCCGGGCGATGTCGACGACGTGGGCGGGGATCGCCTCGTTGTCGTGGTGGATCGTGCCGAACCGCCACGTCGAGTGCGTCCCGTCCGGCGTCTCGATGCGGCAGTGGTCGTGGGTGTGGTGGCGCCCGCCGCCCGGGCTGCGTTCACCGAACCGGATGACCCATTCGACATCGAGTTCGTCGGTCAGTCGTTGCCGGACGGCCGGGGTCACCTGGCCGAAACCGACCGCGATACGGGTACGCCCGGGTTCACGGACCAGGGCCATGGACCATTCCCGCACGGCGGTTTCGTCGCTGCCGGGCCGGGGTGTGACGAGGTCCCCCGCGAGCCGTGCCGCGGTGGCGACCTGGTCGTCGGGGACGACGATGACGTCGCCGCCGGTGACGGCGCCCGTGACCCGCATTCCCAGGCGCGATATCCCGCCCTGGCGGCGGATCGCGGGGCCGCGTACGCCGGTGTCGGTGCGACGCAGCCACGCCCGGGAGCACCAGCGCGCGCCGGTGCGGGTGTCGTCGGACCCGATGTAGGGGATGTCGTGTCCCTGGAACCGGGCCCTGCGGTGCCCCGGTGCGAGCCCGCCGAGGGAGAGGTCACAACGGAACACCCACTCGTAGTGGGGGAAGTCCGGCCGTGACGTGTCGGGTCGGACCGTGTCGGGAAGTTGGTCGAGTGCCATGGTGGCCTCCTCATCGTTCCCGGCGTTGGCACCGTGCGCAGCGTGTGCGTCGGTTGCCCGGTCGTCACTGAGCCGGGTCTCTCGGACCGTCTGGATGAACAGCCACATCGTAGAATCCGGGTGTGACATCGGCGTCGAGTCGGTGCCCGATCGCGCCGGTGGGCGCGGTGGTCCGAGGGCCGCGGTGATGCCGGTCGCGGGGTGCGGTCAGGCTCCGCTCGGTCTCCCGGTCGCATCGGCAGGCTGCGTATCGGGGCTGATCAACGGGTCGAGGATGTCGTGCAGGTCGGCGGCGAGTTCGGGGTACGCGGCGTCGGCGAAGGCGAGTGTCTCGGCGAGTGACGCGTCGAGCAATTGATCCAGCGTGTCGAGTGCGACCCCGACGTGGGCCTCCACCCGGTCATTCACCGCGGCCCACAGTTCGGTGCGGCCGGCAAGGTCGCGCACCGGGGTCGCCGGGTCGATCGCCTGGTCCTCGGCGGGCCAGGGGTAGGTCCAGGTGTGCTCGCCGGGGCCGACGTCCTCCACACGTCCCTCGGCGTGGCGGGGCAGCACGACCCGGGCGGTGGCGCCGGGCGGCACGGTCACCTCCAGGGTGAAGCGTCGGGTCTCGTCGATGCGCCATGCGACGCGGGACCGGCCGTGTGACGTGTCGTGTTCGGCCGAGGCGTGGGTGAGCCCGCCGCCGGGTTGCGGTTCCACCGCGATGCGCGCGTAGCCGGGTGCGGCGGGGGCCAGGCCGGCGACGGTGCGGTGCAGCCACGTGGCCACGGCGCCGAGGGCGTAGTGGTTCAGCGACGTCATGCCGGTGCGGTTGAGCGATCCGTCGGGACGGATCGCGTCCCAGCGTTCCCACACGGTGGTCGCATCCATCGTCACCGGATACAGGAACGACGGGCATTCGGTCCGGGTGAGCAGTTCGTACGCGGTGTCGAGGTGGCCGGTGCGGGTGAGTGCTTCGGCGACCCAGGGGGTGCCGGCGAACCCGGTGGCGATGCGGTGCCCCGCCCGGCCGACCAGACGGGCGAGCTGGCGACCGGCACGGACCTGTTGGTCGTCGTCGAGCAGTCCGAAACAGATCGCGAGCGCGTACGCCGTGGGGGAGTTGTCGGCGACGAGCCCGGCCGGGGTCACCCACTCGTCACGGAACGCGGCCCGCACCCGCTGGTGCAGGGCTTCGTATTTCGTGGCGTCGGTGTCGTGGCCGAGCAACGTGGCGACCTCGGCCATCTGTGCGGTGGTGCGGGCGAAGTAGGCGGTGGCCACGAGGTAACGGTCGGTCTTGGCGGC
>CAZVFF010000060.1:0-10899 GCA_964626395.1 uncultured Iamiaceae bacterium
CGGTGCCGTGCGAGGTCAACGGCGTATCGAGTTCGACGCTCTCGGTGTCGGTCGTCCAGCCCGGTTTCGGTTGGACCGACACGTGCGCGATCGGGTGATCGGCCGGCAGCTGCACCTTCAACCCGACCGTCGAGGCGTCGGCCTCCTCGTTGGGTACCCGGAACGTCAACACGGCGAACGAGCCGGGTTCGGCGCCGTCACCGGAGACGGTGACGTGCGCACCTGCGGGGACGGCCGCGGCAGCCAGGACTCCTGCGACCACGAGGGTGGTCAGGACCAGTCGACGGAACACGAGGGACACTCCCGGGGTCGGGGAACCGGACGAGGTGATGCTACGCAACGGTGCGTCCGGATCCTCCGTCGGGGCATGGCCGGGGAGGGTGACGACGTCCCGCGTCGTCACCCTCCCCGTTCCGATCAGTCCCCCGAACCGGCACCCCCGGAAGCGGTCCTGCGTCGCGACAGGCCGAGGCCCACACCACCGAGCGCGACGACCAGGCCGATGATGGCGATGACCAGCGCGGCGGTGGCCGTACCGTCGCTCGAATCATCCGACGTCCCGGCGACCTCGGTTCCCGTCACGGTCGGGGTGTCGGTGTCGGCCGACGCACCGTCTGCGGCGGTGTGGGCATCGTCGGAGGAGACCGCGGTGTCGTCACCGGCACCGGTCAACTCGAGCACCGGTGCGGGATGTTCGGGTTCGGTCCCGTCGTCGCCGACCTCCTGGATCCAGGAGACGTCGTGGGTGGTCCCGTCGGCATCTTCGTAGGTCTGGATCGCCTTGAAGGTCAGGGTGTCGGTGTCGGTGGGCAGCGGACCCGCGGAGACGTTGAACATGTCGAACTCTCCGGGTGCGATCTCGCCACCGGACCATTCGATCTCACCGACGGCGGATGTGATCTCGTCGCCGTGCGCCTCGATGGGGGTGTCCAGATCCACTTCGGTGGTCTCGATCGTCCAACCCGGTTTCGGTTGCACCGACACGAACGCGATCGGGTGGTCGACGGGGAACTGCACCTTGAGGCCGACGGTCGACGCGTCGGCTTCCTCGTTGGGGACCCGGAAGGTCAACACGGTGAACGAACCCGGTTCGGCGCCGTCCGCACCGACGGTGACGTGCGCGCCCGCCGGAGCGGCCAACGCGACGGTGAGGCCCGCCACGACAGCGAGCGGGACGAGGAAGCGACGGATCATGGAGACTCCCGACGGGGATGGGGACACGGATGGAACCGGCTGGGGCCGGTGTCTGCATGGTCGTCCGGGCACGACGGAAAGTTCCCGACGATCTGCGTGCCGTCGGTCACATCACTCGGGTCGGCGGGTGCGGGTCGGTCGGTCGTCGACCAGACCCGCGATCATCGTGGTGCCGCTGTCGAAGGGAGCGGCCGCCCCCAACGATTCCTGCAGCTCCGCTCGGGCACGTGCCACCCGGGAGCGGATCGTGCCGACCGCGCAGTCGAGCACCTCGGCGGCTTCCGCGTAGCTCATGCCGAGCACCTGGGTGGCGACGAACGCCTCGCGACGTTCCGGCGGCAGGTCGCCCACCAGGGCGTGCAGGGCCGTCCGGTCCGTGAAATCGCCACCGGCACCTTCGGTGGGTGCCAGCACCCGGAGTTCGTCGCCCAGACGACGACGGCGGGTGCGGGTGCGGATCTCGTCCGCGCAGACCCGACGGGCGATCGCCAACAGCCACGTGCGTGCCGACGCGTCGCCCCGGAACCGCGGGAGTGCCGGCAGTGCCCGTTCGTAGGTCGCCTGGGTGAGGTCGTCGGCGGAATCGGTGTCGACCAGTCCGGCGCAGAACCGCCAGACGTCGAGCACGGTCAACGACGCGAACCGTTCGGTCGCCTCCGCGTCGCCGGTGGCGGCGGCCCGCGCCGCGGCGGTCACCTCATCGACTCCCGTCACGGTTCGACGGCGGCGGATCCGCATGTTCAGAGCACCGTCACGGTGCCGGTCACCGACGGGTGGATCACACAATCGAACCGGAACGTCCCCGGCTCGGTGAAGGTCACGGCCTCAGCGGAGTCGGGGGCGAGCACGTTGTCGATCCGGGCGCCGGAGCTGTGGATGACCAGGTGATGGACGTCGGGGTCGTCGTTGACCCACCGCACCCTCGTGCCGCGGTCGACGACCACGTCGTCGTGGTCGGAACGGTCGTCGATCAGGGTGACCGTCGTCGTGGCGTGGTCGTGGGTCGACGGGCCGAGGGGCGTCGCCACCGTCGAATCGGAGTCGCCCGACATGGCGGTGTGCAGCGGCCCGGTGGCGGAACCCCGCTGCAGGGCGAACACCCCGACGAGAAGGCCGATGACGATGCTGCACAACGCGGCGGCGACCCCGACCCGACGGTTCCTGATACGACGGGACGTGACCGCCGCCCATCGGGCCGGTGCGATGCGGTCCACCAACGGATCCAGAGCCGGTGCGGGCGCCACGAGGGTCCGGCGCCGCAGGCCTGCCAGCGTGTCCCGGAGTTCACGACATTCCGGGCACCGGGCCAGGTGCGCGTCGAGCGTCCGGCGGTCCGCGGTGTCCAGTTCCGCGTCCACGGCGGCCGAGAGCAACTCGGCGTGCCGGGCACATTCGGGGTCGGGGGCTGAACGGTTCATGGTCGGTCCGGATCGGGCGGCCTTCGACGACACGGGGTCGTCACGGGATGGTACCGATCCGGTCGTCCGAACCCACCGAAAAGTTCCCGGGGTCCGGAAGGTACCGACCCCGACCCGCCGGGGCGTCGGGCGCCGTCCCCGAGTTTCGTTCCCCGCTCACGACCCGAACGAGGGGACATCAACCCGGTTCATGGTCGGCACCGGAGTCGTCGTGGTGCGTGGCATCGCCGCGGTCGTGGTGATCGTCGTCTCCGCCGCCATCGTGATGATCGGCGTGGTGGTCGCCGCCCACGATCGTGGCCGGGTCGACGACGACCGCTTCGACCGGCACCTCGCCGGCGTGTTCGAAGACGAGGGTGACCTCCACCCGGTCGCCCTCGTCGAACGTGGTTTCGGGATCCATGATCATCACGTGATGACCACCGGGATCCAACGACAGGGTCTCGCCGGCTTCGATGGTCACCGGTCCGGTCTCGGACATGTGCGCGACACCGTCGACGATCTCGGTGCGGTGCAGCGTGGCGGTCCCACCGGCGTCGGTCCGGACCGCCTCGAGGGTGTCGGCTCGACCGCCCTCGTTCGCGATCTGCATGTACACCGCGGCGATGTCGGGGTTCGCGGGGACCGGGATCCGTGCGTCGATGACCACGATCCCGCCCTCGCCGCCCGCAGACGGGGAACTCCCAGACGAACAGGCCGCGGCCACCGTGAGCCCGATCACCAGCAGACCCACCAAGGCCGGTCGATACCGGCGTGGGGCGCGGTTCCGGTCGATTGCGGGGATTCCCGTGGGACTGAAGTCGGTCATGATTCCTCTTCTCGGGGTGGTTCGTACTCCTCGGTCCAACCGTCCAGCAGTGTGCGGAGATCCGCCGCCATCTCGTCGGGTCCGGTCCCGGGCATGAACATGACGTGGGCGAGATCATCGGAGGTGTAGACGATCAGTCCACCGGGGTGGGCCACCGCGTAGCTCTCACCCTCGGGGACCTCCTCGAAGGTGACCGGGGAGAACCCGACGCGGGTGATGAACGCGTCGGAGTCCTCCAGTGGTGGGACGACCCCGATCGCGGACGGCTCCTGGTTCTCGAGCCACCAAGCGAGACGCTCGGGTGTGTCACGTGCGGGATCGACGGTGGCGAACACGACCCGGATGCGGTCCCGTTCCTGCGGTGTCAACTGTTCCAGCGCCTTCGCGAGAGTGGTCATCGACAGCGGGCAGATGTCGGGACAGTTCGTGTACCCGAAGAACAACAGACCCAGCCCGTCGGGCGCCGTTTCGACGAGGGGGACGACGTCCCCGTCGACCGAGGGTGCCTCGATGTCCGGGTTCGGGAACGGATTCCCGAGCCCGACCGCGCCCTGCCACGGGGACACCCACTCCGGGGCCGGGTCCTCGGGAGCGCCGTCGTCCCCGGTGACCGAAACGACCACCGCCACCGACACCGCGACCAGCAGCGCGGCGACGCCCGCGAGGATCCACACGACCCCGGTGGAGCGCGGCGCACCGGCGCGGGGCGTGGACTCGTCGACCATCGGGGGTGACGGGCTGTCGGTTGAATCGGGCATCATGGACCGTCCATTGATCCGGCGATCGCCGTCACGGGCACGACGTGGCGTACCCGTGGGTCGGCGACCGGAGGTCGCTGTCGTCGGTTCCGGTACCCACCGTGGGTGGTGTCGGCAACCACCGGGGTGGTCGGACGGTGACGGTGAAAAGTTCCCGGACGGTCAGACGTCACGCGCCATGTTGGCGAACCGGGTGTAGTGGGAAAGGAACGCGAGCCGGGTCATGCCCAGCGGTCCGGAACGGTGTTTGGACACCAGCACCTCGGCGGTGCCGGTGTCGGGAGAATCCGGGTTGTAGATCTCGTCGCGATACAGGAAGAGCACCACGTCGGCGTCCTGTTCCAACGCACCGGACTCTCGCAGGTCACTCAGCAGGGGGCGCTTGTCGGCGCGTTGTTCCAGACCACGGTTCAGCTGGGCGAGCGCGACGACCGGGCAGTGCAGTTCACGGGCCAGGATCTTCAGGCCACGACTGATCTCGGCGACCTCGACCTGCCGGTTCTCGGCGCTGGTGCGCCCCGTCATGAGCTGTACGTAGTCCACGACGATCAACCCGAGGTCGCCGACCTTGGACGCGAGCCTGCGGGCTTTGCCACGGATCTCGGCGATCGACACGTTCGGGTTGTCGTCCAGCCACAGTGGTGCCTCGGCGAGTCGGCCGACCGCACCGGTGATCTTGGTCCAGTCCGAGTCCTCCAGACGCCCGGTGGCCATGCGACGTGAATCGACCCGGGCCTCGGCGGAGAGCAGACGCTGGGACAACTCCAGGCGGCTCATCTCCAACGAGAAGTAGAGCACCGGTTTGTCGGCGTGCATCGCGGCGTGTGAGGCCATGCCGAGCGCGAACGCCGTCTTGCCCATGGCGGGTCGGGCGCCGACCACGATGAGTGCCTCGGGTTGCAGGCCAGAGGTGAGATCGTCCAGGTCCGCGTAACCCGACGGTGTTCCGGTGATCGCGTCGCCCCGGTCGTAGAGCGCCTCGATGCGGGTCAGCGTGTCGGGCAGCAGGTCCCGCAGCTCGGCGGTCGAATCGGTGATGCGGTTCTGGGAAAGGTCGTAGATCTTGGTTTCGGCCTCGTCCAACGTCTTGATGACGTCGTCGGGCAGGCTGTAGCCCATCTCGGCGATCTCGGCGGCGACGCCGATCATGCGGCGCAGCAGGGCGTGGTCCTCGACGATGTGCGCGTAACGCGCCGCGTTCGAGGTGGCCGGAGTGTTGGCCTGCAGGCTGAGCAGCACCGACGGGCCGCCGAGCTGTTCGAGCAGGTCGGCGCGCCGCAACTCGTCGGCCACGGTGACCGGGTCGACCGGTTCCCCACGGGCGGAAAGTGTGGTGATCGCGTCGTAGATGTGTCCGTGGGCGGGTTTGTAGAACGAGTCGACGGTGACCGTCTCCGAAGCCGCGGCCACCGCGTCGCGTGACAGCAGCATCGCGCCCAACAACGACTCCTCGGCCTGGATGTCGTGCGGGGGGACACGGGAGGGACCCGACCGTCTGGCCGTCGGCGCACTGTCGGAGTTGGGCATCACTCCACCTTGGGGTCACGAGGCTGTGGAACGGAAGTACCACAACCGGGAATTCTGTCCACAGATCGGATCGCAGACTGTGGAGAACGGCGCGACGAAACTTGCATCCACTGTGGAAAAGCACGCGCGAAATCCACACTTCCCAGGACTCGCGCCTGCGATCGGTTCGGGTTGTCCCGGCACCGACCGGGGTCGGCGCCTGTGGACAACGAGTCGCTCAGTCCTCGGCGGCGACGACCTCGACCATGACGGGGAACTCCACATCGGCGTGGAGCTTCGCGTGCACCTGGTGCACCCCGATGGAGCGGATCGGCTCCTCGAACTGCAGCCGTGTCGGGTCGATCTCCAGGCCGGTCTGTTCGGTGATCGCGGCGACGACCTCCTCGGCGCCGACCGATCCGAACAACCGGTCACCGGAGGCGGTCCGACCGGTCACGGTGATCGTGCGACCCACGATCGTGCTCGCCACCTGTTCGGCGGCGGCACGAGCGCTGGCGTTCGCGACCTCGCGTTTGCGACGCATCGCCTCGGCCTGGGCCAACGCGCCTTCGGTGGCCACGAACGCGAGCGATTTGGGGAGCAGATAGTTGCGTGCGTACCCGTCGGCCACGGTGATCAGGTCACCGCGCTGACCGACTCCGGGCACGTCGTTGCGGAGGATCAGGTCCACGTCAATCCTCGCCCTCGTCCGGGGTGTGTGTGTCGTCGCCGCCCTCGTCGGGTTTGCGGTCAGCGGCGTCCTCGGCACTCGGCGGCGGTGCCGACGGCGTCGGCGGCGGACCTTCGGCCCGCTGGGACCGTTCGGAACGGTCGCCCCGACCGGAACGCTGCTGGGTCACCCGGTTGGTGTACGGCAACAACGCCATCTCACGGGCGTTCTTGATCGCCATCGCGACATCGGCCTGCTGCTGGGAATCGTTCCCCGTCACCCGACGAGCGCGGATCTTGGCACGATCCGACATGAACCGGCGGAGCAGCTCGACGTCCTTGTAGTCGATGTACTCGATCTTCTCGGAGGTGAGGATGCTCACCTTCTTCTTCGCGCGACGCGAATTGTCCTTGTTCTTGCCGCGAAGTCTCGCGTTCTTGCCAGCCATGTCAGAACGGCTCCTCGTCTGTCGACCAACCCGAATCCGACGGTTCGTTGGCGATCGGCTGGGAGCCGGTGCCACCACCCCCGCCGCCTCCGGAACGTTTCTCGTTCTTGCGCACCTCGACGGTCGCCCAGCGCAGGCTGGGTGCGACGTCGTCGGCCACGATCTCCACCTTGGACCGCTTGTCGCCCTGCTCGTTCTGCCAGGATCGCTGCTCGAGCCGTCCGGTCACCACCACGCGTGAGCCGCGGGTGAGCGATTCGGAGACGTTCTCGGCCAGTTGCGCCCAGCACTTGACGTCGAAGAAGGAGGTCTGTTCCTCCCACTCCTGGGTCGAACGGTTCTGCCAGCGTCGGTTGACCGCGACACCGAACGAGGCGACGGCCTGTCCGGACGGGATGAACCGCAACTCGGGGTCACGGGTGATGTTGCCGACGATGGTGACGGTGTTGTCCATTGCCATGAGGATCTCCTCTAGGACCCGGCCTCGGCCGGGGTTGCGTCCGCGTCGCCGAACAGACCACGACGGGTCGCTTCGTGCTCGGGCAGACGGATGAGTTTGTGGCGGATGATGTCATCCGCGATACGGAGGCCGTGTTCCAGCTCGTCGAGGGCGCCGCCTTCGGCGAGGACCTCGAGCACCAGGTAGTAGCCGTCGGTCTTGTGGTCGATCTCGTAGGCGAAGCGACGCTTGCCCCACTTGTCGACCGTGGCGACGGTCCCACCGGCCGTGGTGACCTGTTCGGTCACCCGGTTGACGAGGTGGGACGCCTCGGATTCGGACGTTTCGCCGTCCGCGATGATCATCAGTTCGTAGGCTCGCACGGCGAGCATCTCCTCCCTGTGGACCCGGGGGTGCCGGGGCCCCGCACGGTGCGGAGCAGGGTTTGCATGGACCGTTCGAGGTTAGACGTTGGTCGGGCTGGATTCCACATCGCCATCCACCATCGCACGGGGGTGTGACATTCCCGGTCGCGACGGTGGATCCCGGCCCCCGTCCTCGGCCCGGGACACCGGCCACACGTCGTGGCCGTGGCCGGGACGCCTTGTCGGCCTCGGCGCCGGACACCAGACTGCGGAGATGCCACCACCGACAACCGCCGCCGCGGTCGACCGGATCCGGCCCCGCCGTCGACCGGTCGGACACGCCGCCACCCTGTTGCCCCACGACCCGGACGGCGCGGTCGACTGGGCCTCGTTCGAACGTCTCCTCGACGACACCACGCTGGCCGGGCTGACCCCGGCGGTGAACATGGACACCGGGTTCGTGCAGCTGCTCGACGACGCCACCCGCACCCGGGTGCTCGAGGTCGCCGCCTCGGTGGCCGGGCCGGGGTTCCTGGCCGGCGCGCACGTCGCGGACGAAGCCGGCGACCCGTTCGACCCGGCCGCCCTCGCCACCCGCTGCGAGGATATCGCCGCCCACGGTGGCACTCCGGTCGTGTTCCCCTCCCACGGTCTGAACGCCCTGGACCCCGACGGGTGGGTGGCCGCCCACCGGGACCTGGCCGGGGTGTGCGACCGGTTCGTGGCCTTCGAGTTGGGCGCCATGTTCGTCCCGTACGGCCGCATCCAGCCGATCGAGGCGTACCGGGGGCTGCTGGGCATCGACGCGTGTGTCGGCGCGAAACACTCGTCGTTGTCCCGGGCCGCCGAATGGGAACGGCTCGCGGTGCGCGACGCCCACCGGCCCGGATTCCTGGTGCTCACCGGCAACGACCTGGCGATCGACATGATCTGCTGGGGCAGCGACTACCTGCTGGGCCTGGCCACGTTCGCACCCGGTGCGTTCGCCCGCCGGGACCGCTTCTGGGCCGACGGCGACGACCGGTTCTACGAGCTGAACGACACCCTGGCGTACCTGGGCGCGTTCGCGTTCCGGGATCCCGTACCCGCCTACCGCCACGACGCTGCCATGTTCCTCGCGCTGGGTGGGGTCATCACCCACGATGCCGTCCCGGCGGGCTGTCCACGCCGACCCGACACGGATCGGGACGTGCTGCGCGGCATCCTCGAACGGCTCGGTGACGACGCCGACCCGGGGACGGTCTGACGTGGCCCGGGGCGCGAGGATCCGTCAGGTCAAGACGATCGTCGGCGTCGACGGATTCGACGACCACTGCGCCGCGATCGGCGCCGACATCCCCACCGAGGCCACGGTCGATCCGGCCGGGCCCCTGGCGCAACCGTTCACGTTCACCGACGGTTCGGCCGGCACGTTCACCGTCGGCAACCGGTTCACCGCGCTGCCGATGGAAGGCTGGGACGGCACCACGAAGGGCACCCCGACCGACCTGGTGCGGCGCCGTTGGGAACGTGCCGGCGCGGGGGGACCCAAGCTGATCTGGGGTGGCGAAGCCGTCGCTGTGGACCCGGCGGGCCGGGCGAACCCCAACCAGTTGGTCATCGGGCCCGACACCGCGGACGGATTGGCCGACCTGCACACCCGGCTGGTCGACGCGCACCGCGCCGCGCACGGCGACACGTCCGACCTGGTCGTGGGACTGCAGCTCACCCACTCGGGCCGGTTCAGCCGCCCCGACGGCACCCACGCGCCCCGCACCGCGTTCACGCAACCCACCCTGGACGCCCGGGTCGGCGCCGGTGACGACGCCGTGCTCGACGACGACGAACTCGACGCGCTCGCCGCCCGCTACGTGGAGGCCGCGGCGCTCGCCGCCGACGCCGGTTTCGCCTTCGTCGACATCAAGCACTGCCACGGCTACCTGCTGCACGAACTGCTCTCCGCCCGAGACCGGTCGGGCCGTTACGGCGGCGACCTGTCCCGTCGCATGACGTTCCTGGCCACGGTCACCGAGGGCATCCGTGCCCGCCGGCCCGACCTGGCGGTCGGGGTGCGCTTGTCCGCGTTCGACTTCGTGCCGTTCGCACCCGGCGCCGACGGGCGCGGCGAACCGGTCCGGGACGACGACCCGTGGCGACCCTTCGGTGCCGATGTCACCGGAACCGGTGTGGATCTGGCCGAAACCCACGCGTTCGTCGACGCGCTCGGCGAACTGGGTATCGGACTGGTCTGTGTCACCGCCGGCAGCCCCTACACCAATCCGCACATCCAACGCCCCGCGTACTTCCCGCCCTCCGACGGCTACAGCCCGCCGAACGACCCGCTGGTCGACGTGGCCCGCCAGCTGGCGGTCACCGCCGAGTTGTGCCGTGAACACCCGGGCGTCGCGTTCGTGGGCAGCGGGTACTCGTACCTGCAGGATTTCCTCGGCAACGTCGCCCAGGCGGCCGTGCGCGCCGGCGGGGTCACCTCGGTCGGGCTGGGCCGCATGATGCTGTCGTACCCCACCCTGGCCGCCGACCTGCTGGGCGGCGCCGCACCCGACCGGCGGCTGGTGTGTCGCACCTTCAGCGACTGCACCACCGCGCCCCGGCACGGCATGATCTCGGGTTGCTACCCGTTGGACGTCTTCTACAAGGACCGTCCCGAACGCCTCGAGTTGGCCGCGGTGAAGAAGCAGGCCCGGGCCCGTCTGCGCGCCGCGGCTGGCACAACCGTCGACACGACGCCGTCGGTCGACTCCGACGATCCTGCGGCAGACCCCGGCGACTGATCGACGGCGCGGGCGACGGGGTCAGCCCAGATCGATGTGCCCGTACAGGCCGAGCGATTCGGCCACGCCCGAGGACAGGTGGTAGCTCTCCGATTCGTCGGGGAACGCGCCGGCGCGCACGTCGGCCGCGAACCGTTCCAACGCATCGACCGAATCGGCCCGGATCGACCCGTAGCGCCGGACGAACTTCGGTGCGATCCGGTCCTCGATACCCAGCACGTCGTGGTACACGAGCACCTGGCCGTCGCAGTGCACCCCGGCGCCGATGCCGATGGTCGGCACGTCCAGCGCGTCGGTGACCACACCGGCGACCTCGGTCGGGACCCCTTCGAGCACGACCGCGAAGCACCCGGCGTCGGCCACGGCGCGGGCGTCGGCGATCAACGCACGCACCGCCTCGTCGGACTTGGCCTGCACCCGGAACCCGCCCATGGCGTGCACCGACTGCGGCGTGAGCCCGATATGGCCCATCACCGGGATCTCCGCGTCGACCAACGCGGTGATCATGGGCACCCGCTTGGC
>CAZVFF010000061.1:0-10878 GCA_964626395.1 uncultured Iamiaceae bacterium
GGCGGCCTGGTCGCATCGGGTGGCGACGGTGGGACCACCACCGGCACCGTCCCCCAAGGCGGCACGCTCGCCGGAACCAACGGCGTCGACGGCAGCGGCGCGCGCCACGGTGGGGGCGGCGCCGCCGGGACCGCGAACGGCGGCAACTCCACCGGAGGTAGCGCCGGAGCGGTGAGCGGTGGGCGCAACCCCGCCGGGCCCGGTACGGGTGCCGCGGGGACCACGGCCGGCGGCGGTGCGGGCGGTATCGGTGGAAACCCCGACCCGAACGGTTTCGGCGGCGGATCCCCGCCCCCCTACTGGCAGAACTTCGACGGTGGTGGCGGCGGTGGTGGCGGCGGCGGCTACGTCGGCGGGGCCGGCGGTGGCGGCGGCGGCTACGAAGGGACCACACGCCCGAACCCCAATGTGGACTTCACCTCGGGGATCACCTCGGGCGGAGGCGGTGGCGGGTCCGGTTCGGCCCGTGCGCTGGGTGTCACCACGGCACTCTCGGCCACGACCGGCGCGGCCGGAGGCGACACGACCATCCACGGCGACGTCGGCGGCAACGACCCACGCCCCGGTGCCGGCAACAACGGTGAGGCCGGCTGGCTCGAACTGGCATGGGAAGCCACGAGCTGTCCCACGGTCGAACCGGGCGGTAGCGGGACCTGGCAGCCGTGGTCCTGGAACAGCGCCGACGTCGGTGGCGCGAGTTCGTCGGTCTACACGGTCGAGGTGCCCGCGCACCCGGGCCGTGACCTGCACTTCGAGGTGGTCGGCGGTGGCGGCGGCGGGAGCCAGGGCGCCGGCACCAGCGGTCGTGGCCCCGGCGCCGCGGGTGGGAACGGGACACGCCTCACCGGGGTCCTCCCGCCGAGCGCGGTTCCCTACACGCTGTACGCGGCGGTCGGCGGAGGCGGAGGCAACGGGATCAGCACCGGCCAGGCCGGTGGTATCTCGCCGTACGGCGCCGGCGGCAGCGGTGGTGCCCGCGGTGGGGGCTCCGGTGGTGGTGGTGGCGGCGGCGGCGGTGCCTCCGCCGTGTCTGATGTCTACACCTTCGACGGCGCCGTTCTCCTCGTCGCACCCGGTGGCGGCGGTGGCGGAGGCGGTGGCAACGGCGGCTCGGGCTACGGCGGCGCGGCCGGCGGCTCGAACATCGACTCCGGCGGCGTCTCGTTCCCGGGGCCCATCTCGGCTGGTGGGTTGGACGGCTCCCAGGATCCACGGAACCGCAGCGGGGTCGGGAAACGCGCGACTGAAAGTGCCCCGGGTGGCCAGTCCGACAACCGAGGCAACGGGTCACACGGGACAGCCGGGAGCGGCACCCAAGGCGGCAACGGGGGAAACGGCGGCGACAACGGCGCCACGCAGCGAAATTCCGGTGGCGGTGGCGGTGGCGGCGGCGGTTACTTCGGAGCCGGCGGCGCCGAAGGCGGTACGGGGTCCCTAACGTCCTCGGGCGCCAGTGGTGGCGGTTCGGGGTCCGGGCACTCCACGGTCGCGGTCACCGCGGATGCACACGGCACCGCAGGCAAGGGCGGAACCGCCGGTACGGCTGGCGGAACCGGTCGGGACGGAACCGCCGGTGCCGACGGTCTCGTCCGTCTCTGGGTCACCTGAGACGACGGGCAGCGAACCGCTGCCGGGTTCTCTTCCGTCGAGAAAGCACAAGACCGAGCGACACCACGGTAAGCAACGCACGAGCGGTTGGGTTCACCTGACATACGCGAACTGACCGGGGCGGGGCCACGAACGTCGCGGCCACAACGGCAATCGACGGCTACCAGTGGTCGGGGACCGAAACGGCCCCTGGCAGGCCAGCCGGCCGATGTGTTGCCAGGTCCAAGGCGACTCGGCGACCGGGGATCGTCAGGCGAGGTGCATGCCCGCGGTGAGCAGGCCCGCGAATGCGACCATCGCGGTGACCATCTTCCAGGTCTGTGCACTCGACGCGGCGTGCATCTCGGCTCGCAGGTCGGCGATACCGCACTCCATTCCGGCGACTCGCGCGGCGTCGTTCAGGGGCCCAGGATGCGTGCCGCGGCAGCAACGGCGTCGTTGTGGCGCACCTGCACCACGGGAACTTCGCTGCACAGCTTGCACAGGGTCCGCCAGCCCGCGGTGCGGCTGCGGTCCAGGTTCGCGGCGGTCGGGGCGAGCGCTTCGAGCGCGTCGGCGGCGGTGGCCGACGGGATGACCTCGACACCGCCCGCTTCGGGATCGAACGTTGTGACGACGACCCCGTCGACCGGGCCGACGTTGTTGCCCTCGAGCGTCTCGGCGTCGGCTCGCAGCCGGCCGGCCGGCACGGCCCGTCGGCCACCGGCAGTTGCGGCCCTGCCGGTCGCGGTGTCGGCAGGCGGATCGATGCCGAGCAGTTCCAGGCCGGTCGGGTCCAGCACGATCGGTTGGGGGACGCCGACCAGGTAGCGGCTGTCGGCCCGCAACGCGATCGTCGAATCACCGATCAGGTCGCAGCCGGCCTGGACCAACGCCGCGGTGAGCGTGGACGTCCCCGACCCTGGCGTGCCCGGCAACGCCAGGATCACCCCCGTCGGGGTGCGGACCGTGCCGCCGTGCACCACCAGTACCGCGGCGGTGGCGAGCGTGAGCTCGGCGATGACCCGCGGCAGGTGTGCGGCCAGCTCGGCAGCCGACGCTGCCCGGTGTCGAGCGACACCTGGCGCTTCGATGCGGACCGAGCCGTCGGCTTCGCGCCACACGTCGATGAACACGTCCGGGTCACGTTCGGTGCGGTGCAACCCGACCAGCCCGTCGACCCGGGCGACCAGGTCCGCGTCGTCGCCACGGACCGCCACCCGGGTGTCGACCAGCGTGAACGTCGCACCGGTGTGGGCTCCCCCGGCCGAGTCCCCCGCTTGCACGGCTGGCGCCACCGGCGTCGGATCGTCCGACGTGACCTCGCGTGGCTCCCGCAACAACCCGGCCGCGGCCAGCTCGTCCGCCGCCGACTGGATCTGCTCGGCGAGGCCCTCCCGGGTCGCCCCCGGCGCCGATTCGTACAGCGCGCCGATCAGCCCGTTCCAATCCTGGGGTTCGGTTTCGAGCACCAGGCCGGCGAGCGGGTGCAGCACGGTCACCTCGTGGGTGGTCAGGTCGTACACCGCGCTCTCGGTGCCCAACGGAGCGGTCAACAACCCGAGGGACTCCAGGCGTTCACGCTTCGCGGCCTCCCGGCGCCCCCGTGCGGTGCGTGGCCCACCGGTGGCCGTGAAGTTCACCGGGGTCGCACCACGTTCCACGTTTCCGACCCTATTGCGCCCCGGGTGTCAGCGGCCCACGGCCGCTACTGGTTCAGGAAGACGGCTCCTCCCCATCCGGACGCAAGGACGCCACGATCCTGCTCGCCCGATCGAGTTGATCGGACGGACGCTGCCCGGCTGCCCGGGCGAGAGCCGCGACGAGCTCACCGAGGGTCGGGGCTCCCCCGAGCTCCTGCACGATCCTCGCCTCGACGGCCGACAGGCCCGGATCGCCCGTCACGGTGGGCCCCGTACCCGAAGCAGCGGGTAGAGCGATGTCGGCGGGCCGTGCAGTCGGGGCCAATGGGAACGGATCGTCGAACGGCAACCCAGCGAGTCTCCGCGCGCGCCGCCGCTGGCCGGCCACGCGTTCGTAGAACCTGTCGTGCATCCGCGCCCGGATCCGGCCCTCGACCTTCCACCCGAACTCCGTCCGGCGGCGGTCACCGATCCGTAGCAGCCGATGTTGCAGCGCCCGCCACCCACGGGAAGCACCCAGTCGTATCCGGGCCGCGCCGGGTTGTTCGCCGCGGGCTGTCGGTGAGCACCTTCGCCACCGATGATCGCGCGCCGTCCGCACCGATGACGAACCGGTAGGGCCGTTGTTCTGCTGGCCCTGTCGCCCTTCCGAGGTGCACCACCGGATTTTCGTCACGGGAGATGTCGACGCCGGTGACGCGGCCGTGGCGACGTGCGTCCAAGGGCCTCCACCGGGGCACATTCGCCCGACTGCTCGACGAACCGGAGCCATCACAATTGGTACGTGAACTTGTGCGAAACAAGGAGTGGCGCCTTCGTCATCTGCGCTTCGACGTTGGTGGCGATTATCACGTGAACGCGGATGGAGAAGTGAACGTGATGCTTGCGGACTTCCCCGAGAGAACACCGGCCGACTCATCGGCTCCGTTCGACGAGGCTGATCAGGTTCCGTAGGTCAGGATGATGCGACCGACAGTACCTGCAACTCCCCAAGAACCACCTTCATCTCCCCCAGGGGACCCGGCTTCGGCAGTTGCTGACGACACCCCTCGTCCAAGCGCTGAACCGCTTCCACCGCCGCCGCCGTCACCAGCTTGGCTGAACCAGGAACCGCCACCACCTTCTGCACCACCGGCCCCGTACCAGCCACCGCCTCCACCACCGCCACCACCGCCGTCCCACGAGCCGGTGCCGTTGTCGCCTTGGCTGCCTTGGCCTCCGTCCTGGTCCCGCGTGAACGTGGCTGAAGTTGGATGACCACCATCCCGGCCCGGCGAAGCGCTGCCCCCGCCGTCCCCCCCGGCACCGACAGATGTGGATCCGCCGCCTCTTCCACCCACGCCCGAGCCGCGCCCCGACGCCTGCCCGTTCTCCCCGTTTTTACCCGCGGTCCCAGATGAACTCACGCCACCTGAGACGTTCGACCCCCCGTAGCCGCCGTGGCCCGAGTTTCCGGTGTCGCCGGCACCTCCCCCACCTCCACCACCGGGAGCAACAACCAGGATGCTTCCACTACTCATTGTCGAGTGGTTCGACAGCGCCGTCGCACCACCGCCGCCGCCGCCACCGCCCGCATTGCTTCCACCGCGGCTGTTGCCGTTGCCGCCGCGACCCCAGAGGGAGCCGCCACCTTCGCCCCAGCCACTGCCGTTTCCTTGGCCCGGCCCGCCGCCCTGACCGACCGCGCCGTACAACGTGTAAGTGCTGCCCTGTGCCGGGATCGCTCCAGCGATCTTCGTGCCGGCCCCACCCTTTCCTCCACCATGTCCGGACCCACCTCCTCCGCCGCCGCCACCGGCACCGGAGAGCTCGTAGAGGACCTCACGGTCCTTCGCGATGTCGACCTCGTACAGGTTGGTCGGATTGTAGGTGTCCCAGGTCTCGATGTCGGTGCCGTAGGCCCACGCGGGTTTCGCCACCGCAGTCGACACCACCGGCGCCGCCCATGCAGCACCAGCGGCGAGCACGCCGGTCTTCAGCAACCGTCGGCGGTCCAAGCCCTCTTCGCCACCCTGCCGTGTATCACTCATCTCGATCTCGTTCGGCTCCCCGGTTCCCCACGACCCTTGCACACGCACGAGCCTGTCGGACGCGCGAACGCTACCACGGGCAGCGCTGCCCGGGGGTTGGTCGGCATCAATTCTCCAGATGTTCGATCACCGCCGACACGCCGGCCGCGAAGCCGGGGTGTCGCAGACGCAGGACCGACGCCGACCCGGCGACGTCGACGACCGTCTGCAGTCCGTCGTCGCCGAGGCCACCGACGTTCAACGCGTGACCGAGCAGCAGGTCGACCGCGTTGCTCCCCCACACCGCCCCGACCTCGACGGCAGCGCCCGGCCGGAACTGCGTCTCGATGATCGCCGAGATCGGACCGACCTCACCGAACAAACGCTCCACATCGGGGGCGAGCAACTCGGGCGGCACGTCGCGTGGCGCGTCGTCGGCGACCCCCAGCAACGCACGAGCGGGCGACCGGATCGAAAGTGGCTTCGGGTACGCGATCGCGCCGAGTGAACCGGCTCGCACCCCGATCGACTCGTCGCCGAGGTACCCCCAGCCGATCGCGACGAAGCCGGCGACCAACGTCGTCTTGCCGGCGAACCGGTCACCGACCACGAGCACGACGCGGCCGTCGGGGGCGCGAACCGCTCCTGCGTGGAGCGCCAGGCACTGCCGGGTCCGTGACGCGTACTCGTTCAGAACGCCGCAGATCTGGCGCAGCAGGCGGTCTTCGCTGCCGAAAAGCCACTCGTCGTCGGTCATCAACTGCACGCGGCCGTCATCCTGCGCGTCGACGTCGAAAACAATGTCGGCCCGGCGGTCCGGGTCGACGGTGCCCAGATACGAATCGATACGGTCGATCAACGCGGGATCGGTGCCCCGGAAAACGACGCCGTGGTCCAACACCGCGTGCACCCCACCCGTGGTCCGGTCGGCTCCGTCGAAGCCGTCACGGGTGTTGCCGACGCGCACCGCCGGCTCTTCAGGCAGATCTGATCTTCCGACCAGGCCCAGGTCCACGAAGCGGTCGAGCGTGCTGGTGGTATCCGCGGCAACGACGGCCTGCTCGACACCAGCGGTCCCGGCCCAATCGGCGACACGAGCATCGACGGCGGTCACGCCGTCACAGGCCCCGAGCACCAACGCCGCCGTCGAGTTCACATGGTTCAACGTGCCAACGACCGTGTCGTGCACGTACCAGACGTCACCGTCGCCGGCCAGGTTGACCCCCGGAGAACGTGGCGGGAACACCCGGGCCCCATCGTGCGTCACCCGCGCGTACTCCACATGCATCCGGAGTCGACGAAGAAGGTCACAGACCCGAGAGTACCCGCGTGAAAACAGCGCTCGGTCCCGAACGCTCTGACCATCGTGACCGACATCGGACCGGTACGGAACACCTACCGATCCCGGCTCGGCCAGAACCGACAACGGACCGTTGCATGCACGGTAGAATCGACCGATCGGACATCCGACGGGAGGGTGAAACGTGCAGAACGACGCGTCACACGACGATGGCGGGCTCGACCGTCGGAAGCTGATCGCCGGTGGGATCGCTGCAGCGGGAGCATCATGGGCGGCTCCCCTTGTCATCTCCACGGTGCCCGCACACGCGGGGATGAACAGTCCCATCGACACCCCCGGCGACGGCGGCAACACAACCATCCCTTCGGGGCGTGCCGTGCACTTCGTCATCCGTGGCGGTGGTGGCGGCGGCGGCAACGGCGGGGACAGCGGCCCGAACAGCAACGGCACCGGCGGGGCCGGTGGCGACGCGACCGAGATCGAAGGCATCATCGGTGCCCACGAATCGAGCTACACGCTGTCCTGGGCGCTCGGACGAGCCGGAAAGCACGGCGACAACGCGAACCAGAACCTCGGCGGCGACGGCGGCACGGGCTACGGGGCGGGTGGCAACGGCGGCGACGGCGGAAGGTTCAGCGGTTCGGATTACGGGGGCGGGGGCGGTTCGACGTCGATCGCCACATCCGCACCCGGCGTACTCATCGTCGCACCCGGCGGCTGGGGCGGAGCCGGAGGCGGCGGCGGCTCGGGTTCGAGCAACGAAGGGGGCGGCGCCGGAGTCAAGGCCCCCGACAACAACGACCACGGCTCCGACGGCGACCCGGGACACGCACGCTCGTTACTCACACCGGCCGAGGGCGGTAAGGGCGGAACGATGACCGGACCCGGAGCAGGAGGCACTTCGGGATCCGGCGGCAGCGGCCTGAGCGGATCACCCGGAACCGGACCCAACGGCGGCAAAGGCGGCAGCGGGGGCGGAACCGAAGGTGCTGGAGCCGGTGGCGGGGCAGGCGGCCAGTTCGGCGGCGGCGGTGGACGCGGCGGGTACGGCGGCGAGGGGCTGGGCGGGGGCGGCGGAGGAGGTGGTTCCGCAGTCATCGCGCTCAACGCCGGCGGCACGGCGATCTCCCGACACGCTGTCGCCAACACCGGCGGCGCGGGGGGCGCAATCGACGGGTACGGATCCGACGGGGTCGACGGGGAGATCTTCCTCTACTACGAGTGATCCCCGATCCTGCCTTCAAGCCCGACTCAGCCTGCGAGCAAGTGCACCGCCGCAAGCGCTGCATCCGGGTGCTCCAGCGTCGTGACGGGTGTGGATTCGCACAACGCACACAACGTCGCCCACCCTTCGGGGCCGCACCGGGCCAGGTTCAACACCGCCGGCGTGAGCGCTTCGAACGCTTCGTGGGGCGCGAGCCGGGCGGATTCGACGACCGCGTCCACGGCCGGATCGAATCGGGCCACGACCATCCGATCGATCGGGGCGACGTCGCCGGAGAGTCGCTCCGCGTCGTTTCGCAACTGGTCGAGTCGGACGTACGGACCGTCCCATGTCACACCGAGGCCGAGCACCTCCCGGCTGTTCTCGTCGAGCGCCGGGTCGAAGGGCACCGCGACCGTCGTGAGGGACCCGGCCCGGATGCCGACGAGCTCGTCACCGATGAAATCGCACCCGGCGCGCACCAACGCGGAGGTCAACGTCGACTTTCCGGCCTCGGCCACACCGGGCAGTCCGATGATCCCACCATCGGGTGTGCGCACCATTCCGGCGTGCAGGATCAGCATGTCGCCGGTCCGGTTGACGAAATCGGCGAGCACCCCCGCGAGCTGGGCACGTAAAGCCCGGAACGTCGGGAACCGCCACTGTTCGGTCAACCGCAGCAGCGTCGTGCTGTCGGGTTGGTCGAGTACGTCGATGAACGTGCCGGGCCGCGCGTCGGCTCGACGGAGCGGCACAAGTGCCGTGGTTCGGGCGACCAGGTCCGGGTCCAAACCCCGGAACGCGACCCGGTGGTCGAGCAGCTCGAACGGGTCGCCGACCACGCAGTCGTCACACTCCTCGGTCGGTCCCTCCGCCCATGCCGGCTCCGTCCACGGTTCACGGCCATCACCCAGCAGTCCGGCGGTTTCGAGCTCGACCGTGATCGTGTCGACACGTGCACGCACCTCGTCGGGCGCGACGCTGTCGGACGTGGCAGCCACCTCGGCCACCAGGTCGTCGACCTCGCCGGGCGGGGTCCCGAGCAGCCGGCCCGCGAGCGGTTGCAGGAACCAGACCCGATGGGTGGTCAGGTCGTAGACCGCGGCCGTGCCCGCGAACGCCGCCACCAGCAGCCCCGATTCGTACGCGTGGTCGTGGCATCGTCGCTGGTTCGACACATCGGGCCCTTCTGGCGATGGGCGGGGCAGCTCGGCTGCAGCACTCGCCGTCACCGCTGTCGCGGTGAGCGTCGCTGTCGATCGTACGGGTCAGCCGTCGTACAGGCAGGACTCGTTCGGTCCGGCGCCACCCTGTTGGTTCAGGTACAGCCGCACCCAACCGTCTCCACCGTTGCCGCCGGGTGCGCCCTGGCCGAAGCCGCCGCTCGCGTTCTGCGCGCCCACGCCCGCCGACCCGCCACCAGTGTTCGAGAGCACCGGGGTGCCGGCCACACCGGTGACCGAACAGCTTCCACCGCCCCCGCCACCACCGCCACCGCCACCGCCGTCGGTCTTGTCGTGGCGGCCGCCCGTACCGCCACTCGGGTCCGGATCGCCGGTCGCGGGGCGGTAGCCGTTGCCGCCCGTCCCGCCGGGTGCGTTGTTCTTCGTCGGCTGTGGTGCCCCGAGGCCGGCCGTTCCCCGGTGGACGTCCACCACGAAGCCGGATGCGGTCGCCGCGACGAATAATTCGATGTGCGCACCGGTGCCGCCGTTCCCGCCCCAACCGGTGGCGTAGTAGCCACGAGAACCACCGCCACCGCCCGCTCCGGCGATGTCGAAGTACAGGTCCCGATCGGCCGGTACGGTGACCTGCCCGTTTTCGGGATCGTCACACTTGAGGACCGAATCGCCCGACGCCGCACCCGCGAGGTTGGAGAACGAACCCAGGATCGACGGGCCCACCAGTGCCGCTCCGGCCGCCAGCCCGGCACCCTTTATCAGTCGTCGACGGTCGACCGTGGGCGACGATGCGGATGTCGTTTCGTCGGTCGTCATCGGTGGTCCTCCCGATCCGGTGCAATGACAGCAGCTCGCGACTGCTACCTGATCACGGCCGCGCCACGACAGGTGGGGATCGGAGCGGCACCCGCAGGAAATCCTGCCCGAACCCTTGCAACTCGAACGTTTGTTCGATACACTGGTTCGCATGGAGGTGTTGTCCACGACCGAACCGGTGGTCGAGCTGGCCGCCGACGCGCCGCTCGAGGAATTGCGGGACGCGCTGATCGCGGCGCAGGCGACCATTTCGGCCGCCCAGGCCCGTTTCGCGCAGGCCCTGGCGGTGTTCCGCTCCCGTGAAGGCCACACACTCGGGTCGGGCTTCCCGACCTTCGCCCACTGGGCCACGGTCGACCTCGGGCTCTCCCGTCACCAGACCGGCAAACTCGCTGACGCGGGTGACGATGCCATGGCCTGCCCGCAGCTACGGGCGGCGTGGGAAACCGGCGAACTGTCGACGACCAAGGCCACCGCCGCCCTCGGCGTCGCGACACCCGAATCCGATGGTGCCTGGTGCGACATGGCACTGGAATCGTCGTCGAACCAGCTGACCCGCATCGTGAACACCTACCGGCGCAGCACCCGCAACGCCGCCGGCGACGACTCCGACGAGACGCGCGACGACAGCGACCCCGGCCCCACCGAACGTGAGCCGACCGACGCCATCGGTGTGTGGTGGCGCGACCGCGACGACGGCCTGGCCGAACTGACCGCCGTCCTCGCAGCCGACGACGCCGCCGTCGTGCGCGCCGCACTCGAAACCCAGGCCGAACTCGCCTGGCGGGCTCGGCGTCGCCAATCCGGGTCCGACACGGCCGCCGACACAGGGCCCGCCGCCGACAGCGACGGTTCCGAAAACGAGATCCGCGACGACGAGAACCGCGACGACCGGCCCCACTGCCAACGCATGGCCGACGCGCTCGTGGCTGCCGCAGCCGCATCCCTCGAAGCCGGCGACACACCGATCGTGCGTGGACGCCACACCGAGGTCATCCTGCACGTGGACTCCGACCTCCTCGCCGGGCGCACCGCCTCGGGCCGCTGCCACCTCGAAAACGGTCCCGCCATCGACCTGGCCGACGCCCACCGCCTCGCTTGTGACGCGCGGATCCGGACGATGCTTCACGGCGCCGAC
>CAZVFF010000062.1:0-10855 GCA_964626395.1 uncultured Iamiaceae bacterium
ACAGCGACTCTGCATGACGTGCGCGAGGACAAGGATGTGCTCCTCGGCGAGGAGAAAAAGGATCCCGCGCGTTTCCGGCTTTCGCTCACCCGGGAAATGGGGCAGGCCCGGAAGACGGGACGCAAGGCGAGCGGGTTCATCGACAGTGTCATCGGCCTCGTCACCGACTTCTACGGCTCGGTTGTGCAGGACCTCACCTCATGGACGCCTACGGCGCCCAAGATCACTCGCCGGCAGGACGATCCTGCATCCGAAACGGAGTCGGTCTCGGCCCTACCCCCGGTCCTTTCCATCGCCCCGGTGTCGGGGAGTGTGCCTCCACGTGCCGATTCGCCTTCACCGGAAGGTGGACCTGTGACAACGAGCACCCGTCGTGAGATTTCCGACCCCTTGTCGGAGCGTCGCGATCGCTGGTGAGTGTCCGTCGTCGGGGTGTGGCCGGCCTGCGGGGTGCCGGACGTAGACAGCCGTTTGTGATCCGGCGTCGATTCTCCTCCCGGGCTCCACGTCGTGACGGAAGCCTCGTTTTTTCCGTCGCATCGGCGCCCGGCGTCTGACAGGATCCGGACATGGATCCGTTGCCCGAGAAGTTGACCGCCGGCGAGCTGCTCATGCGCTGCTGCGCCGCTGAAGGGGTGACGTTCATGGCCGGGATCGTGGACGGCGCCCACATCCCGTTCGTGCGTCACGCCGACGCGTACGGCGTGGCCTACGTCAACACGCGGCACGAGGAGGCGGCGGTGCACGTCGCCGAGGCGTACAGCCGTCTCGCCCGTCGCCCGGCGATGGTGATGGGCAACCCGGGGCCGGGTGGGGCGAACATGCTCGCCGGGTTGACCAGCGCCGAAGGTGAAGGCCACCCGATCGTGGCGATCGCCTGCACCCGCCGTGCCTCGGTGAACTCGCCCGACCGGGGTGGGGCCTGGCAGGCGACCGACCTGGTCGCAATGGCCGAACCGATCACGAAGTACTCCGGGTTGATCAGCCGTGTCGATCGGATCCCCGACATGGTCCGCGCCGCGTTCCGGGCCGCGTGCACCGGTCGCGCGGGCCCCGCGTTCCTGGCGATCCCCGACGAACTGTTGGGAGTCGAGGTCGACACCGCCGGGCTTCGGGTCACCGATGCCGCCCGGAACCGGCTCACCGACGTGGGTGCGGGTGACCCGGCCCGTATCGCGGCGGCCGCCGACGCGCTCGTGGCGTCGCAACGGCCGTTCCTGTTCGCCGGCAAAGGCGTGTTGTGGTCGGGGGCATCGGCGGTGTTCCGGGACCTCGCCGGCCACCTGGCCGCGGGTGTCAGCACCAGCCTCGGGGCCCGCGGCGCCGTCGCCGAGGACGACGAGAACTACGTCATGATCGCCGATGCCGCCACGTTGGGGGCGGTCCGCACCGACGCCGACGTGGTCGTGATCGCGGGTGCGGGTCTGGGCGAATACGACGGATGGGGCATGCCCCCGACGTGGGGCGACCCGACCACCCAGACGACCATCCGGATCGACGCCGACCCGGCCGCGTTCGGGGTGAACCGGCCGGTGGACCACGCGATCGTCGCCGACGCCCGCACCGGCCTGGAGGCCCTTCTCACCGCGGTGCGCGAACGCCTCCCCGAACCACGCACCGAACGGATCGACGCGGACCGGTACGCCGCACTGCACGACGAGTCGATCGCCGCTGCCGCGCCCCGTGTACTGGCCGAACCGCAGGTCGGCATGAACCCCGGCCAGGCGCTCATGGGAGTCGCCGGGATCCTGCCCCGCGACACCGTGGTCGTCGCCGACGGCGGCAACACCGTGCTGTGGACCGTCGCCCTGGTACCGGTGTACGAACCCGACTCGTTCCTGTACTCGGTGAAGATGGGTTACCTGGGCACCGGTGTGCCGTTCGCCCTCGGTGCGAAACTCGCCGCCCCCGACCGGCCGGTGGTGCTGATCTCGGGCGACGGGGCCTTCGGGTTCAACGCGATGGAACTGGAAACCGCCCGCCGGGTGGGTGCACCGTTCGTGACGATCGTGATGGCCGATTCGGGTTGGGGCATGGAACGCACCGCCCACCGGTTCCAGGGGGTGGCCGACGCCGACGCCCAGGGCACCGAACTGTCCGGCGACGTCCGCTACGACGAACTGGCCCGCGCTCTGGGATGCCACGGGGTGTACGTCGACTCCGTCGAGGCCCTGGTCCCCGCGGTGCAGGAGGGGCTCACCGCCGACGTGCCCACCGTCGTGCACGCGGTCATCGACCCGGACATCAACGCCGAACCCATCGGTTACGAACAGTTCCGTGCCGCCCGGACCTACTGAGAGCACACGATCGGTGCCGCCGGGACCCGGCCCGGACCATCCGCTCCCCTCCTCGGTGTTCGTCACCGGCGGGAGCGGCTTCATGGGTCGCGCGCTGATCGACCGGTTCCGCTCGCTCGGGGTTCCCGCCCGCGGCGTGGACGTCGTCGCCGACGCGGAACGGAACGTGGTCGCCGGCGACATCACCCGACCGGAGGGCTGGCGGGATCACCTCGCGGGGGCCGCGGTCGTGATCCACACCGCCGGGATCGTGTCGAACAACATCGACCCGGCGCGGGCATGGGAGGTGAACGTGGTGGGTACCCGACGGGTGCTCGACGCGGCCGCCGGAGCCGGCGCGGAACGGTTCGTCGAGATCTCCACGATGGGGGTCACCCGGTTCGACCACGCCCGACCGGACGTCGTCGCCCGGGTCCTGCCCGACGAGGACCTCGATGAACGTCGCCCGTTGATGCCGACGGGCAACCCCTACACCGACTCGAAGATCGTCGCCGAACACGCGGTGCTCGCCGCGCACGCCCGCGGCCACCAACAGGTCACGGTCGTGCGGCCCGCCGACGTGTACGGACCCGGGTGCCGCCCCTGGGTGCTCGAACCGCTCGACAAGATCCGTACCGGTCGGTTCCTGCTACCCGCGCACGGTCGGGGTCTGTTCACCCCGGTGTACATCGACGATCTCGTCGACGGTGTGGTCCGGGCCACCACGAACCCGTCGGCGGCGGGCGAGATCTTCCACATCGGCGGTTCCGAGCCGGTGACCACCGCCGAGTACTTCGGCCACCTGTGGCGGATGGCGGGAAAGTCGGGGGAGCCGCGCAGCGCGTCGACGCCGGTGGCGGTCGTGCTGGCCGAAGCGTCCCGACTGGCGGCGAAGGCGCGGGGACGACACACCGAACTGGGACGCGGTGTGGTGTTGATGCTCACCAAGGCCCACGGGGTTTCGAACGCGAAAGCGCACGACGTGCTGGGCTGGTGGCCCCGGGTGGGTCTCGACGACGGCATGGCACGGGTCGCTGAATGGCTCACGGCCACCGGTCGGATCTGAACGTCGCACACCTGCCAGAGTGGAACCGATGACAACGACCGACACCGGTGTCGACGCCGGGGCGGACCCGTGGGACGCCGTCGCGGGCCAGGAGGCCGCCGTCGCCAGACTGCGTGCCGCGGTGGAACGTCCCGTGCACGCCTACCTGTTCGTCGGCCCGGAAGGGTCCGGCAAACGCGTCGCCTTGCGGACCTTCGCGGGTGAACTGTTCGCCCGCGGGTGCCCCGACCCGGCCGACGCCGACCGTCACCGACGTCTGGCGTCCGCGGAACACCACCCGGACCTGGTCGTCATCGAACCCGACGGCGCGGTCTTCCGGGGAGGCCGGGGCGGGTCCGACGGCGAGACCGAAGCCTCCGCCGTCATCCGGGAGGCCCACGCCTCACCCGTCGAGGCCGACCGCAAGGTCGTCGCCGCCGTCGGGTTCGACACCGCCAACGACGCCGCCGTCGGGGCGCTGCTCAAGACCATCGAGGAACCCCCGGCACGTACGACGGTCGTGTTGCTGGCCCGCAGCGTTCCACCGAACCAGTCCGCGATCGCGTCGCGGTGTGTGCGGATCGACTTCAGCACCGTCGAACCCGGGGCGTTGCGTGCGCTGCTCGTCGCCGAGGGAACCGACCCGGAAACCGCCGAACTGGCGGTCGCCTCCGCCGGGGGCAACCTCGACCGGGCCAGGCTGCTGGCCACCGACGAACGGCTCGGGTTGCGGATCGCGGCGTGGCGCGCGGTCCCCGCCCAGCTGGACGGCACCGGAGCCACCGCGACCCGTCTGGTCGCCGAACTGCGGGCGATGCTCGACGATGCGCTCGCGCCGGTCACCGAACACCACGCCGCCGACCTCGCCGCCTTCGACGCCGAGGTCGAGGCCTACGGCATGAGCGGTGTGGCCGGCCGGCGCCGGGCACTCGTCGCCCGCCACAAACGCATCGAACGGGCCAGCCGGCTCGCCGAGTTGCGTCTGGGCTGCACGATCCTGGCGCGGGTCTACCAGGACGCCGCGCCCGCCGCGTCGTCGCCCGGGGCCCTGCTCGACGCGGTCGATCGGATCGGGCGGACGACCGACGCCTTCGCGCTGAATCCGAACGAGGAACTCGCCCTGGTCGCGCTGTTCTGGGAATTGCCCGCGGTGACGGCCCGCTGAACACAGCGCGCGACCCATCACCGATCGCCGGAGCCATGTAGGGTCGGCGACCAATGGCTGATCAGGCGCATTTCGAAGAGCTCGCGATGCCGCTGATGTCGCCGTTGTACTCGGCGGCGTTGCGGATGACCCGCAACCCCGCGGACGCCGAGGATCTGGTCCAGGAGGCGTACCTGCGCGCGTACCGTGGCTTCGGTGGGTTCACCGAGGGGACGAACCTGAAGGCGTGGATGTACCGCATCCTCACCAACACCTTCATCAACACCTACCGCGCCAAGCAGCGACGTCCCACCGAAACCGACCTGGACGACGTCGAGGACCTGTACCTGTACCACCGGGTCCACGACGCGCCCGGTCAGGGGTTGGGAACCAGTGCCGAGGACGACCTGATGAGTCGCCTGGGTGAAGCCGAGATCATCGACGCACTCGAGTCGTTGTCGGACAACTTCCGCATCGCGGTGCTGCTCGCCGACGTCGAGGGGTTCAGCTACGCGGAGATCGCCGAAATCCTGGACATTCCCATGGGTACGGTGATGAGCCGCCTGCACCGTGGAAGAAAAGCACTCCAGAAGGCGTTGTACACCTTCGCCGTCGATCGGGGCCTCGCCGGCGACCGGTTCGCCTCCGACAAGGAACCAGCATCATCATGACCGAGCATTCCCACCAACATCCCCCGACGGGATCGAACCCGGATCCCGGCGTGTGTGCGGGCACGTCGGCCTCGGGTGTGGACTGCCAGGACGCGCTGCGCGACCTCTACCGCTACCTGGACGGCGAGATCACCGAGGAACGCCGTGCACGGATCCGCGTCCACATCGAGGAGTGCGGGCCGTGTCTGGACGCGTTCGATTTCGAGGTCGACCTGCGACGTCTGGTGGCGCGGACCTGCTCCACCGAGGCCCCCGACTCGCTGCGCAGTCGGGTGGCGCAGGCGATCCACGAACTCGACGATTGAGGCACCGCCCCGGTCGCCCGGACACGGTGACGTTTGGAACCCCGACGCGCGCCGGGCGATAGGATCGCGCCATGGCCCTTTTCGCAGCACACATCTGGACCTACTGGATCGCGCCGTTCCTCGTCGCAGGGGTCGTGCTGTTGTTCGTCGGACTCGGTGTCGGCTACCTCGTCAAGGTCGTACGACCCCAGTACCCGCCGTCCGAGCTGCCGATCCCCGAGGCGTTGCGACGTCGCTGATCGCCCGGGTGCACGACCGTGGCTGACGTGATCGACTGGGCCACGGCCGAAAAGGTCGCGGTCCGTTCGGTCGGACGGGAACCGTTCTCCGAGTCGTACCACTACGCCTCGCTGGAACCGGATTTCGCGCGTTTCACCGTGCAGGCCGAAGCGGCGGTCGCCGCCGAAACCGGCCTGGTGAGCACGGCCGGACCCGCCCGGGCGCGGGTCACCGACCGGGCGGGGTGGGTGCGCGCGAACATCGCGTCGTTCGACCGTCTGCTGCGGCCGTTGACCGAGCGGCTCGCTGAACGGGTCGCCGGGGGTGGCCCGGTCGCTCCGTTGGCGCGTCGGATGGCGGGTGCCGAACTCGGCGTGTTCCTGGGTTGGATGTCCCGTCGCGTGCTCGGCCAGTACGACCTGTTGGTCATCGAGGACGAGAACCCCGAGGACCAGGACATCGTGTACTTCGTCGGACCGAACGTGTTGGGCCTGGAACGCCGTTTCGCGTTCCCCCCGGCCGAGTTCCGACTGTGGCTGGCGTTGCACGAGTTGACCCACCGGGCCCAGTTCACGGGTGTGCCGTGGCTGCGGGAACACTTCCTGGGGCTGGTGTCGACGACGTTCTCCGCACTGGATCCGGATCCCGCCCGGTTGTTGCAGGGCCTGAACCGGGCCGTCGCCGAACTGCGTCGGGGCCGCAACCCCCTCGACGACGGCGGCGTCGCCGTGTTGTTCGCATCAGGGGAACAACGTGAAGCGCTCGACCACCTCAGCGGGATGATGAGCCTCCTGGAAGGCCACGGCGACGTCACCATGAACCGTGCCGGAGCTGCCGAGATCCCCAGCGCCGACCGGTTCGACCGGATCCTGCACGCCCGACGGGACCAGGCGAACCCGATCCTGAAACTCATCCAGAAACTCGTCGGGCTGGACGCCAAGATGAAGCAGTACCAGGCCGGCGAGGAGTTCATCGAGACCGTCGAGGACGCCGGCGGACCCGGAGCCCTGGAACTGGCTTTCGCTCGGGCCGAGAACCTGCCGACCCTCGCCGAGATCCGCGAGCCGGACCGGTGGATCGCCCGGATGGGTCTGCCCGGTGTCGCCGCCGTGACCGCCTGAAGGCCGTCGCACCCGTCGTGGACACCACCCGGGCCCTGCTGGACCGTTGCGACTTCCCCCCGGCGGGGACCCCGGTCACCCTGGGCGTGTCCGGAGGTGCGGACTCCGCGGCCCTGGTCGTGCTGGCGGTCGCGGCGGGCTGTCGGGCGACGGTGGTCCACGTCGACCACGGTCTACGGGACGGATCGGCCGCGGAGGCGTCGGTGGTCGCGGGGTTGGCCGGACGCTTCGGGTGTGCGTTCCGCAGCGTGCCGGTCGCGCTCGCTGACGGCCCGAACCTGGAAGCCCGCGCCCGTGCGGCGCGTTACGACGCGCTCGGACCCGACGCACTCGTCGGCCACACCCTCGACGACCGTGTCGAGACGATCCTTTTGCACCTGCTGCGCGGCACCGGTGCCGACGGGTTCGCGGCACTCCGTCCGGGCGATCCCCGGCGACCGATGCTGCGGCTGCGCCGGGCCGAGACGGTCGCGCTGTGCCGTGAGCTGGACATCGAGGTCGTCGAGGATCCCAGCAACGTGTCACCGCGGTTCACCCGCAACCGTGTCCGCAACGAGCTCGTGCCGTTGCTCGACGACATCTCCGGCCGCGACACCGCGGTTCTGGTGGCCCGCACCGCCGACCTGATCGCCGCCGACGGGGCCCTGCTCGACGAACTGGCCGCGGACATCGACCCGACCGACGCCGAGGCGCTCCGTGTCGCCGCCCGACCGTTGTCGTCCCGTGCGGTGCGCCGCTGGTTGGGCGATGTGCACGACGGCTATGCACCCGATGCGGCCGAGATCGACCGTGTCCTCGACGTCGCCGCCGGTGGGGCGCGAGCCACCGAACTGGTCGGCGGCGCCCGGTTGCAGCGCACGAACCGACGGCTCCGGGTCGTCGAGGCGTCCGATGATCCACCCACCGATTCCGACGTGGCAACATGAAGCCCCACATGTCCAATTCGGATCCCGACCCCGAGGGTCGCAGCCAGAGTTCGCCGCCCGGACGACGCACGGCCCCCAGCGCGGCGCCACCGGGCGAATCGGTCGTCACCGCGGAACGACTCGCAGACCGTGTGGCCGAACTGGGTGCGCGGATCACCGCCGACTACGCCGACGTCGTGAACGACCGGCCCCTGGTGCTGGTCGGTGTGCTCAAGGGCGCGTTCGTGTTCCTGGCCGACCTGGTACGCGCCATCGACCTGGACACCGAGATCGACTTCATGGCGGTGTCGTCCTACGGCAGTGCGACCCGCACCAGCGGGGTGGTGCGCATCGTCAAGGATCTCGACGCCGACCTGTACGACCGTCACGTCATCCTCGTCGAGGACATCGTCGACACCGGCCTGACCCTGCGGTATCTGCGCAAGAACCTGAGCGTGCGCCAACCCGCAAGCCTGGAGGTCTGCGCGCTGCTGGTGCGCGAAGGCCTGCAACGGGTCGACCCGGGCCTGCGCTACGAGGGCTTCCGCATCCCGTCGGATTTCGTGATCGGCTACGGCCTCGACCACGGCGAGCGGTACCGGAACCTGCCCGACATCCGCATGATGGGAGAACACCAGTGAGCGGATCGGACGTCCCCGCGCCGATCGACGGGTTGGATCCGACCGGCCACCTGCCGATCCACTACACCGAGCCCCCACCCGTCGACGAGCCACGCATCGCCGCGGCGGTACGGGAGATCCTGCTCGCGGTCGGCGAGGACCCCGAGCGGGACGGCCTGACCGACACCCCCGCCCGGGTCGCCCGCATGTACGCCGAGATCTTCTCGGGTCTGCGCGAAGACCCGGCACGTCACCTGGAGGTGACCTTCGAAGCCGGCCACGACGAGATGGTCATGGTGCGCGACATCCCCATGTACTCGTGCTGTGAACACCACCTGCTGCCCTGGATCGGCCGGGCACACGTCGCCTACATCCCCAACGACGACGGTCGGGTCACCGGGTTGTCGAAACTGGCCCGGCTGGTCGACGGTTACGCCCGACGCCCCCAGGTCCAGGAGCGGCTCACCACCCAGGTGGCCGACGCGTTGGACGCGACGCTCGCGCCCAAGGGTGTGATGGTGGTGATCGAAGCCGAGCACCTGTGCATGTCGATGCGGGGAGTTCGTAAACCCGGTGCGACGACCGTGACCTCGGCGGTGCGCGGGCTGTTCCGCACCGA
This sequence comes from uncultured Iamiaceae bacterium, assembly GCA_964626395.1. GTDB lineage: Bacteria > Actinomycetota > Acidimicrobiia > Acidimicrobiales > Iamiaceae > JAFDWI01. The sequence continues at coordinate 8,926 of CAZVFF010000062.1, forward strand.
GGAATCGACACGTCACGAGGCGATGCGCTTCGTGACCGGGAGGTGAGCGGTGTGAACGGACGATCGCCACGTCGATTCGTCGCAGCGGTGGCCGCGGCGGGCATGTTGTTCGCGGGATGTTCGTCGGGGGGATCGGGGTCCGCGGCTTCGACGACCGCCGCGCCGGACACCGGAACGGTCGAGGACTCCGGCATCGCCTGGCCCGGGCCGGCCGACTGGGAACCCGCCGCGTGCGACGAACACGGCGACGGCGAACCCGACGCCGCCCCCGTCGACGGTGTCGACTCGGATTTCGACCTGACCTCGTTCGACGGGACCCGCATCCGGATCCACTGGTTCCCGAACCCGGATGCCGACGGGGACGGGGTGCCGACGATCCTGATGGGCCCGGGTTGGGGTTCCGCGGGTGACACCGACACCACCCGATCGGTCACACCCGGCGCGCCCGAGGGCGCCACGATCCCCGGTCTGCACGACGCCGGATACAACGTGGCGACCTGGGATCCCCGCGGATTCGGTGAATCCGACGGAACCGTGCAGATCGACAGCGCCGACTTCGAGGCCCGTGACGTGTCGAGGCTGATCGACTGGGTCGCGGCCCGCGACGGCGTGCAACTCGACGACGACGGCGACCCGCGTCTGGGCATGGTCGGGGGTTCCTACGGCGGGGGGATCCAGTTCGTGACCGCGGCCACCGATTGCCGGGTCGACGTGATCACCCCGTCGATCGCGTGGAACTCGCTGGCGACCAGCCTGTACCCCGACGAGACCTACAAGGCCGGCTGGGCCGGGCTGTTGCTGATGGGCGCCGCCTCCGCGAACCTCGACGACCACATCACCAGCGCCGACGAGGACGCCGGTTCGACCGGGGTGTTGAGCCAGGCCGACCGGGAATGGTTCGTCGACCGCGGACCGGATTTCCTGTTGGACCGGATCGCCGTACCCACGCTGATCCTGCAGGGGACCGTGGACAACCTGTTCCCGTTGTCCGAAGGGGTGCGCAACTACGTGGCGTTGCGCAACAACGACATCCCCGTCGCGATGACCTGGTTCTGCGGCGGGCACGGGGTGTGCGACAACCCGGCGGACCCGGAAGGATACGAATCCGAGGTGCTCCTGGCCTGGCTGGCGCGCTACCTGCAGGACGACACCGACACCGCGGTCGTGCCCGGTTTCCGGACCGTGGACCAGACCGGTGACGTGCACACGTTCGCGTCGTTCCCACCCGCGGGTGTCGACACACCGGTGTTCGGTTTCGCCACCGGAGGATCGCTCGACCTGCAACCCGAGGGCGGATCCGGACCGATGGCCGAACCCGACACCGACGACGTGGTCGCCAAGGTGGCCGCGTCGATCACCCCGGCCCGGGCGACCGAGGCCGTCGAGTTGGCGGTCACGGTCCCCGACACCCACGACCTGGTCGTCGGTGCACCCGAGCTGGGTCTGGGCTACACGTGCAGCCTGGACACCGAGGCCACGCTGCCCACCCGCATCTTCGCCCAGATCGTCGACGAGCAGACCGGCCGGGTGCTCGGCAACCAGGTCACACCGGTGCCGATCACCTGCGACGGCTTGCTGCACCAGACGCGGATGGCGCTCGAACCCGTCGGGTACGCGCCGTCCGGTGACGGCGCGTTGACGTTGCAGCTCGTGGCGACGACCGTCGCCTACGCCGTGCCCCAGTTGGGCGGCACCGACGACTTCGCCCGGATCGAACTCGCGCTGCCCGTGGTGGCGGACTGACCGACGATGCGGATCCGCGACGCCCGATGACCGCACCGTTGGTCATGGGGGTGGTGAACGTGACGCCGGATTCGTTCTCCGACGGGGGCTGCTGGCCGGATCCCGCATCGGCGATCGAACACGCCCGGGCACTCGTCGCAGCCGGGGCCGACATCATCGACGTCGGCGGCGAGTCGACCCGCCCCGG
>CAZVFF010000063.1:0-6561 GCA_964626395.1 uncultured Iamiaceae bacterium
TCATCTTCTGGCAACTCGGTTCGCTGTCGGGGGCCCGTTGGCCGGACGTGGCCGTCACCGCCGCGGTGTTCGCCGTCGGCTTCGGGGTGTGTCTCGCGATCCGTCGTCAGATCGACGTGTTGGCCCTGGGCGACGCGGCTGCGTCGTCCACGGGTGTCCCGGTCGAGAAGTTCCGGTTCCTGACCCTGGTGCTCGTGTCGGTCCTGACCGCGGTGGCGGTCGCGTTCGCCGGTGTGATCGCCTTCGTCGGGCTGATCGTCCCGCACGCACTGCGTCTGGCGGTGGGTCCGTCGCACCGCTACCTGATCCCGTTGTCGGCGTTGGGCGGCGCGTTCCTGCTGACCGTCGCCGACATCGCTGCCCGCACGATCATCCCGTTCGCCGACCTGCCCATCGGGATCTTCACCGCGCTGGTCGGCGGCCCGTTGTTCCTGCTGATGCTCCGCCGGACGCTCAGCGGCTACCGGCTCGGACGCTCGTGACCGACCTGACCGTCGCCGGCGCCACCGTACGCATCGGCGCGACCGCGATCCTCGACGCCGCCGACCTGCGTCTGGAATCGGGCCGGGTGACGATCGTGATCGGCCCCAACGGCGCAGGGAAGTCGACCCTGTTGTCGGTCGCGGCCGGCGTGCGCCGACCCGACGAGGGTACGGTCACGATCGGCGGCGAGGACCTGGCGGCCATGTCGGTCAAGGAACTGGCGAAACGTCGGGCGGTGATGCCCCAGGACTCGACCGTGGCGTTCCCCTTCACGGTGCGCGAAGTGGTCGCCCTGGGCCGGACCGTGTGGAACGAGAGTGTCGGCACCGACGACCGCATCGCCATGGAGGCCCTGGAACTGATCGGGCTGGCCGACTTCGCCGACCGGCCGATCACGACCCTGTCGGGTGGGGAGACCCAACTGGTGTCCTTCGCCCGGGTGATCGCCCAGGTCGCGCCGGTCGACGAGAACAGCGTCGTGCTGTTGGACGAACCGACCTCGGCGATGGACGTCTCCCACGCCGAAGCGACCCTGACCACCGCCCGCCACCTGGCGTCACTGGGAGCCGCGGTCGGGATCGTGCTGCACGACCTGGACGCCGCCGCCGCGTACGCCGACCAGCTCGTGTTGATGGCGAACGGGCGGATCCGTCGCGCCGGTACGGTCGACGCGGTGTGTCACGCACCGCTGCTCAGCGAGGTGTACGGCTCACCGATCGAGGTGTACGAACACCGGGGGACGCTGCGCGTCGCCCCGCACCGCCGGTTCGCTCAGCCCGTGTAGGACGGGCGGGTCGCGACCGGCCGGGCCGGGGCGGCGTGGCCACCGCCGGGACCGCCGCCGGGACCGTCACCGTCACCGGGTTCGCCCGGTGCGGGCACACCACAGTCGGTGATCGGCGAGTCCTCGGGGACGACACAGATGGCGTGATCGCCACCGGTGTCGTCGACGGTCACGCTCAACACCCCGGTCGCGTCGTCGAAGCTCGACGACCACGTGCCCTCGGCATCGCTGGTGAGCACCCGGAACCCGTCGGGGTAGCTGCGCGACACCGGAAGGAAGATCTCGGTCGGGCCCTCCGCGGTGTTGTCGCGGTACACGGTCCGCAATTCACCGGTGTCGAAGTCGTAGATGCTCGACGTGGGCGCACCGGCGATCGCCCGCGTGTAGGGCAGGAAGACCTGACCCACGTTGGGCCGGTCGTTCCCCTCGGCGTCGACCGAGCAGTAGCCACCGCCGAAACAGAACTGGAAGTGCGACCAACCCGATGCGACCTCGGACATCGTGGTCAGCGCTTCACGGAAGTAGGCGTCCATCGAGTGGGCGTCGGGGTTCGCGACCCCCCATTCGCCGACCAGCATCGGCATCGGGTTGCGGTCCACATAGGTGGTGATCGCACCGGACCAGTTGGTGAAGAAATCCTCGTCGTAGGTGTACTCGGTCGAGTCCGGGTCGTAGGTGGAGAACTCCAGCGACGTGTCGTACATGTGCGGGTAGAACGCCACCTTGGGCCCGTTCACCGGACCCAGCGAGGTGGGGATCCCCAACGACGCCAGGTTCGGCGGTTCGATGAAGACCCAGTGGTCCGGGTCGACCGCGGAGATCGCGTCGGTGAGCCGCTGGTACATCGGCGTGATCTGTTCCCGTTCCACCCGGGCCGCGGCCTCCAGCAGGTTCTCGCCCTCGCCCAGTTCACCGAACGGTTCGTTCATCAGGTCGTAGCCCAACACGGCCGGCTCGTCCTTGACGGCCTCGACCACGTGCAACCAGGCGTCGATCTGGGCCTGGCGCAACCAGTCCAGTTCGTACAGGTTCTCGAACGCGCGCTGCACGGCCGGCTGCAGGTAGTCCTCCAGCCACGACACCTGCGGTTCGTACGGCAACCCGTCGTCGACGGTGGCCCACTCCGGTGCGCCCCGCGAGTTGAACGCCTCGCCGTACACGTCCTGGTGCATGTCCAGGATCACGCGGATCCCGTGGCGTTCCGCACGGCGGATCGCGGTGAGGACGCTGTCCATGTAGGCGTCGTCGTACACGCCCTGGGCGGGTTCGAGGTCCTGCCAGTAGATCGTCATCCGGTAGTGGTCCAGACCCCGTTCGGCCGCGCCGGCGAGCATCTCGTCGGTGAGCGTCGCCGCCGGATCCGGGGTCTTGTCGTTGAACCCGTGCAGCTGCAGGGCGCGGCCGTTCGCGTCGGCGAAGTAGACCCGGCCGTCGGTACCGGTCACCGTGGACCAGTCGGCCACCGGACCGTAGGACTGTTCGGTGACCGGCGGTGCGGCGACCTCGCCGGCAGCGGCACCGCTGAGGGTGACCGGAACGCTGGTGGCGGCCAACACGAGTGCGGCGCCCACGGCGACCCGGCGGAAACGAGAGATTCCCGGATTCATGGCTCGGGATCCTAGGTGACGGGTCGTCACCACGACTTTCCGGCCGGCCCCGCTTCAGGGCGCGTCGGCGCCGTGGCGACCGGCTCCGGCGTCGAAACGGGCCGCGCCGGCGAGCGTCTCCCCGCTGGCGATCGTGTCGATGCCGTGCCGGTACTCGTTCACGAGCGCCTCGGGTTCGGGCAACGACCACTGTTCGAGCACCGAGACCCGGTCACTGCGCAGACACCGTTGCGGCAACCCGACCAGGTCGCCGGCCAACGCGACCGCGGTCGCCAATGCCGCACCGGGTTCGCACACCCGGTTCGCGAGCCCGATCGCGTGCGCCTCGGCACCGTCGACGCCGCGGCCGGTCAGGATCATGTCCATCGCCCGGGACTGGCCGATCAGCCGTGGCAGCCGGATCGTGCCCCCGTCGACCAGGGGCACACCCCAGCGACGGCAGTACACCCCGAAGGTGGCATCGCGCGCCGCGACCCGCAGGTCGCACCACAACGCCAACTCGAGACCACCGGCCACCGCGTACCCCTCCACCGCGGCGATCACCGGTTTGGTCAGCTGCATCCGGGTGGGCCCCAACGGTCCGGGTCCGTCCTCGGTCACCAGGTTGCCGTGTCCCGCGGTGATGGCTTTCAGGTCGGCGCCGGCGCAGAAGTTCCCACCGGCTCCTGTCAGCACGGCGACGTCGAGCATCGGGTCGGACTCGAACGCGGTGAACACGGTCCACAGCGCCTCGGCCGTGGCGCGATCCACCGCGTTGCGCCGGTCCGGTCGATCGATCGTGACCACCCGGACACGGTCCCGGTCCTGCACCTGCAACGGTTCCATCGGTTCCTCTTCGTGGTGTCTCGGGTTCTCCACGCCACGACGCCCACATCGTGACCGTCGGACGGGTCCCGCCCGGGTGTCGGTTCCAGCCCCGTCGCGGTGGTCGCGATGCTACGTTGCCGCTTCGGGGGAACCGGGCGAAAGGCGTGCGTGACATGGGTGAGGAGCCCACAGCGGGGATGATCGATCGGCGACGGTTGCTCCGGTACGGCATCGGCACGTTGGGTGCCGCCGCACTGGGTCCGATGGTGCTCGGCGGGTGCGGCGGATCCTCCGCACCCGCTCCGTCGACGACGGCACCGCCGCCCACGGGGGGCGCGACGTCCGGCGAAGCACTCCTGGAGGGCGCCCGGGCCGAGGGCACGGTGATCGCGCCGGCGATCGGCGAGCCGCACAGCTACTACACACCGGTGATCGAAGGATTCGAGGAGTTCGCCGGCTTCGAGATGGACCTGCCCCATCCGACCTTCCCCGCCCCGGCACAGGTGTCGGCGCTCCGGGACGACATCGACGCGGGTGTCCCGCCACGCTTCGACGTGCTCGAGATCACCCAGTCGACCGGCGATCGGGCGGCCGAGGAGGGACTCATCACGCCCTACACCCCCGACTCCTGGTCCGACATCCCCTCGGTACTCAAGGACCCCGACGGCATGTGGGCGGCCTCGTACTTCGGGTTGTTGTCGTTCATCGTCAACACCACCGCGACCGGGGGGTTCGTCCCGACGAGCTGGGACGAACTGCGCAACGGTCCGGACACCCTCGAAGGCGCGTTCGCGATGTTGGGCGACCCCCGGACCGGACAACCCTTCGAAGGGGGTCTGGCACTCCTGACGGTCATGTCGGCCGCGTTGGCCAACGGCGGCAGCCTCGACGACGTCGAACCGGGCCTGGGACTTCTCGGCGAACTGGTCGAGAAGAAGATCTTCGACCTCGACGACGCACTCAGCCTGGTCGCGCTCCCCGACACGATCGCGACCGGACCGACGTCCATCCGGGCATTGGCGAGTTTCGACACACCCCTGGCGCGTTGGAACGGCGAACAGGAGGACGTCACCGTCGAATCCGCGGCACCGTCCGACGGGCTGATCGCGGTGTTCTACCCGCAGGCGCTGGTCACCGACGCGCAACACCCGCAAGCCGCGAAGCTGTGGATCGACCATCTGCAGTCCGACGACGCGGCCGAGGCGTTCCTGCGCAACGGCGCGATCCCGGCCCGCCACGGCGCGATCGCCGAGTCGGGTTCCGCGGAACTACGCGACCTGCTTCCCCCCGAGGCCGAACGGAACGCGCCGGTCCCCCTGCCGTCCCAGATCACCGCCGCGCAGGCCGTCGTCGACGAGAAGTGGACGCAGTACATCCCCGTCGAGGGGTGATCCGTCCCCGTCGGGTGTGGCCCGGGCGAGTGGAGCGCCGGCAGCTGTTTGCGGTAGACGGGAGATCATGACCGACCACCAGCCCGTGCCCGCCGCCGACGCCCTCCGCCTGTTGTTGGAGGGCAACCGACGTTTCGTCGCCGGCACCCCGCAGGTCGCGTTGATCGACGCGGATCGCCGCCGGGAACTGATCGAGGACGGCCAACACCCCTTCGCCACGGTCCTGGGCTGTGTGGATTCACGCGCCCCGCTGGAGACCGTGTTCGACGTGACCGTCGGCGACCTGTTGACGATCCGAACCGCCGGCCAGGCCTTGAACGGTTCCGCGCTCGGCAGCGTGGAGTTCGGCCCGGTCGCGCTCGGGACCGAACTGGTCGCCGTGGTGGGCCACACCGTGTGCGGCGCGGTGGGTGCCGCGATCGGCCCGGACGACCCGGCCGGCGCGCTCGGCGAACTCGTCGACGAGATCTCCGAACGGCTCACCGACACCGAACGGGCCGACTACGAACTGGCCGTGAAGGCGAACGTGGCCGCCACCGTCGCGCAGCTACGGGCACTGGAGACGATGGTCCTGCCCGACGGCCGCAAACCCGTCGTGGTCGGCATGGTCGACGACCTCGCCACCGGTGAAGTGGGCATCCTCGACGACGGCGGTCTCGGCGTCGCCTGAAGGTCCACGGGCTCGGCGTCGCTGCCGGACCCGGTGCTCCCGACGGGCGGTGTCGTGGGCCCGTCGTTCAGGGCGCATCGGGGATCACGTCGGCACACCGCCGGTGGGTCCGACAGACTCGGTGATCGGACCACCGATCGATCCCACCACCCGGGAGGACCCGTGCACCACCCCGACAAGGTCGTCGCCATCGGCGCCTGGATGCTCGAGAACGGCCATCGTGCCGCGTTGAAACTCACCGGCGGCCGATGGCCGAAGAAGCTGCTCGGCATGCAGCCGATCGAACTGCACACGACCGGGCGGAAGTCCGGTCTGCGACGTTCGACCATGCTGACCTCCCCGGTCTACGAACCCGACCGGATCGTGCTCGTCGCGTCCAAGGGTGGCTACAGCACCAACCCCGACTGGTACGCGAACCTCGACGCGAACCCAGAGGTCGAGGTGACCGTGGGCGACGTGACCCGCCCGATGACGGCCCGCACCGCTTCGGCCGCCGAGAAGGCCGAACTGTGGCCGGCGATCACCGCCGCCTACTCCGGCTACGAGGGTTACCGGGCCAACACCGATCGGGACATCCCCGTGGTGATCATCACCCCCCGCTGAGCATCCCCCCGCTGAGCATTCCCCCGTCCCGCGTCCGCCCCTGAAGCGAACTTCGGGAGGTTCCCTGGGTATATCCGAGGGAACCTCCCGAAGTTCGCTCGAAACGGGAGTGAACCCGACAGGGGTCCCGTGCGTCGTAGAGGGTGGAGCGACCACCATGGCCACGACGACGACCACTGCAGCACCCGAGGTGCCGACCATGCCGGAGACGGCGGA
>CAZVFF010000063.1:6571-10358 GCA_964626395.1 uncultured Iamiaceae bacterium
ATCCGAACCCGACGCACCCCACGACATCGAAGCGCGGATCCGCACGTTCTTCGCGGGTGAGCACCGTCGGGTCATGGCGACCGTGTCGTTGTGGTGCGCGTCGCCCGAGGATGCGGCGGACGCGGTGACGGCCGCGACCGGACGGGCCTGGGAACACCTGGCACGGGGCCGACACATCGACAACCTGGCCGCCTGGGTGACCCGGGTGGCGATGAACGAGGTCCGTTCCGGCCACCGGCGGCGGGCCACCGCCCGCCGCAAACGACACCTGATCGCGGTGGTCGACACCCACGCCGACACCGCCGGGACGACCGCGACGGCCGTCGACCTGCGACGGGCGTTGGCGGAACTGACGGCCCGGCAGCGCAACGTGGTCGCCCTGCACCACGGGCTGGACCGCTCGGTCGATGAGATCGCCGCCGACCTGGGCGTCGCACCGGGCACCGTGAAGTCCACCCTGCACCGGGCCCGCACCCGACTGGCCGAACTACTCGAGAGCCCGAAGACCGGAGGCGACCAGTGACCGCCCACGACCCCGAACGCAACGGACCCGTCGACCACGCGATCACCGCCGCGATCGGCGACGCGGAGACGACGGTCCCGGACACGGCAACCGACGTGCTCCTCGATCGGGCCCGCCGCACCCGGGACCGTGACCGGGCCCGTCGACGCCGCACGGCCCGCATCCTCACCGGTGCGGCCGCGGCGGCCGTCCTCATCGTCGCCGTCGTCGCGATCACGGTGACCCGCGGGTCCGACGAGACCCGGATCGCCTCCAGCGAGGTCGTCGGCGTCGGTTCCGCGGACTCGGGGTCCTCCACGGCGACCGTCGACCGGGTGGACCTCCTCGTCGTTCCGGACACCGGGTTGACCGATGGCCAGGAAGTGCAACTCACGGTCTCCGGTGGCCATTTCGACCCCGGCACTCCGGCCTCGGCGATGCAGTGCGCCGCGGGATCGGCGACCGCGCCCACCTGCGACGGGTCGACCGCCACGTCGCTCGGTGTCATGCCCGCCGACGGCGTGGACCTGTCCGGACCGTTCACCGTGACCGCCGGATCGTCGGCGACCGCGGTGTACCGGTTCGACGAGACCACCGGCTCCTGGGACATCGACCCGACCGCAGGCGCCGCCCCGCCGCTGTCGTGCGCGGCGGTCACCTCCAGTGGGCAGGCGACCGGGTCGACCGACCGCCCCGCACCGGACGCCGACGAACCCACCGTTCCGGACCACGCCGGCGATGAACCGGCAGGGGCCGTCGAACCGGGTTCCGCCGGGGACCCGGGAACGGGGACCGCACCGGCACCCGACGGTACGGCCGTCGTGGAACCGGCAGAACCCGGCACGCCACCGTCGGATGAGCAGGACACGCCGATGACGCCGGCGGTCCGTGGTATCGACGAACCCTGCGTGATCGCCGTCTTCGGCACCAGCGAAGGGCAACCCCGTGTCGCCGCCACATCGATTTCGTTCGCCCCCACCGACGACGACTCGGTGGGCAGCCCGGTTCTACCGGCCGACCCGGGCGACGGCGCACCACCGACCACACCATCGGTCACCCCATCGTCGTGCCCGCCGCAACCCGACTACGAACCATTCACCGGTGACCCGGGGCCGGACGGCCCACTGGTCGATTTCACCCCCGACGCGATCACGGTGTGTTCCTACGGGGTGGACGGCATGATCGCCACATGGGACCTCTCGGGACGCGAGGCCACCGAACTCGCCGACGCGTTGAACGCGCTTCGACCGGCCCGGGGCGATCAGGCCTGTACCGACGAGATGGGCCCCCGGGTCCGGTTCGTCGCCACCGCCGGGGATCGGACGGCGACGGTCTGGGCCGAGTTCCACGGCTGCGGGTACGTCATCAGCGGCGACCGGTTCCGTACCGGCGCCCGGACCCTCATGTTCCCCATCCCCTGACCGTCCCCCCGGAAGCCGACGACGCGTCGGTACGGTGGGCCGGTGCACACCGAACCGATCCGGGCGGGAACCCCGGCGTCCCGCTACGTGCTGGCCGCCACGGTGCTGGCGTCGGGGATGGTGTTCCTGGACGGCACCGTCGTCAACATCGCGCTGCCCACCATCGACCGGGAACTGGGCGGTGGGACCGCCGGGTTGCAGTGGACGATCGACGCGTACCTGGTCACCCTCACCGCGTTCCTGCTGTTGGGCGGCACCCTGGGCGACCGGTACGGGCGGCGCCGCCTGTTCCGCATCGGGCTGGTCGCGTTCACGATCGCGTCGGTGGTTTGCGGCGCGGCACCCACCATCGGGCTGTTGATCGCCGCCCGCGCCGTGCAGGGCATCGGGGGCGCGCTGTTGGTGCCGGGCAGTCTCGCGATCGTGACGACGTCGTTTCACCGTGACGACCGGTCCTGGGCGGTGGGCGCGTGGTCGGGCATGGCCGGGGTGACCACCGCCGTGGCCCCGTTCCTGGGTGGCTGGTTGATCGACGCGGTGTCGTGGCGGGCGGTGTTCTTCATCAACGTGCCGCTCGCGCTCGCCGCGTTGGCGCTCACCCCGAAGCTGCCCGAATCCCGTGACGAAGCCGCCGCGCCGCACCTGGACTGGTCGGGTGCGGTGCTCGGGTCGGTCGCCCTGGGGGCGATCAGTTACGCGCTGATCGAGGTCAACGCCGGCGTCGGCGTCGACGTGATCGTCGCCGCGGTGGTCGGGGTCGGCTCGCTCGTCGGGTTCCTCGTCGTCGAATCGCGCAAGACCCATCCGATGCTGCCGTTGGGGATCTTCCGGTCGATGCAGTTCACCGGCGCGAACCTGACCACGTTCGCCATGTACGGCGGCCTGGGCGGGGCCACGTTCCTGGTGGTACTGCAACTCCAGTACGTGCTCGGCTACTCGGCGCTGGCCGCCGGGGCGACCCTGTTACCGATGAGCATCCTGTTGCTGTTGTTCAGCGCAGCGATGGGCAAGCTGTCGAACCGGATCGGGCCGCGCCTGCCGATGACCGTGGGTCCGATCATCTCCGGGTTCGGACTCGTGTGGTTCGCGTTCGTGCGTGACGGCACCCCGTTCTTCCCCGGGATCCTCGGCGCATCGGTCGTGTTCGCGATCGGGCTGATGATCACGGTCTCGCCGTTGACGGCCACCGCCATGTCGGCGCTCGAGGACCACCTCGCCGGGCTCGCGTCGGGCGTCAACAACGCGGTGTCCCGCGGCGCCGGACTGCTGGCGGTCGCGTTCCTGCCCGCGGTGGTCGGTCTGCACGTCGACGGGCCGGCCGATGCGTTCACGACCGCCTACCGGGGAGCCGTGCTGATCTGCGCGGGCCTGTGCATCGCCGGCGGACTGGTCGCCTGGGCGACGATCCGCAACCCCGTCCGAGTCGACGAACCCGTCTGACGCGTCCGCGGACGCGCCCATGGGCGCGCCGGGTGGCCGGGGAACTGCCGGGCACGACCTCCGGTCCGGGGCTCCGCCGGGCGCGCCGACCACGACGGCGGCTCCCGGGGCGATCGAGAGGACCACCTTGGAGCGACTCTCATGATGGTCGGGTCCCCGGGTCGGGTTCGAGGTCGACCCGCAGAGCGACCCGACTCGTGCCTCGTCATCGATCCGTCGGCCTGTTCCTCGGTCCGGGGACGCGCCACAGCCGGTCGGGGCGGACGTGGAAAAGAGAGTCGCTACAACGTGGCCCCACGGAGAACACGGGGACATACCGACCAACACCAGCGGGCGCGGTGAGATCGGTCCCGACGTGTTCGAAACGGCACGTCCCGGCGTCGCGCCCCCGTGGTCGCTCCCCGCCGCTCCCCCGGCGTTACCG
>CAZVFF010000063.1:10368-10792 GCA_964626395.1 uncultured Iamiaceae bacterium
CGTCGCGCGCCCGGGGGCGCGCCCGATTCGGCGATCAGGCGAGCCGTGCGACCCTCCGGGCGATGGCGGACGCGAACCGATCCGCCGAGCCGTCGGCCACGTCGCAGAACAGCGACGGTTCGAACAGTTCGGCCTCCAACAACGCCGGGCCGCCGGCCGTGGCGACCACATCGATGCGTGCGTACAGCGGCACGGCCCCGGGGCACGCCCGCACCACCCGTTCAGCCAGGGCGATCTCGACCGGTGATGCCGCGACGGCGGTGACGTTCTCGGTGTAGACGTCGCCGAGCAGACCTCCTCCCAACGCCAGGATCGGACCCTTGTGGATGGCGTGGGAGAAGACCCCGTCGATCACGATCATCCCGCGTTCCCCGTCGGTGGCGACGCTCGGGATATCCGGCTGGACAACGACCCGTCGTCGGGA
>CAZVFF010000064.1:0-10773 GCA_964626395.1 uncultured Iamiaceae bacterium
CGTGGTCGGAAGGGGGTGATGAACGATCTCGTGACCAGTCTCGAAAATGCCGCATCCGACACCGATCGCGGGGTGACCTTCCTGTGCGAGGAACCGCACGTCCGGGTCACCTGGGCCGACCTGCACACCGAGGCCAAGGCGATCGCCGTGGCGTTACGGGCCCGCGGCGTGGGGGTGGGGGACCACGTGGCACTGCTCGGACCGACCAGCCGGGCGCTGGTCACCACCATCCGGGGGGTGTGGCTGGCCGGAGCGACCGTGGTGGTGCTGCCGTTGCCGATGCGGATGTCGTCGGTCGAGGCCTTCGTCGCCCAGACCCGCCGTCGGGTCCTCGACGCCGAGGTGGGACTGCTGGTCGTGGACGACCAGCTCGCACCGTTCATCGACGAACAGCCCGGTGACCCGGACCGGGTCGGTTTCTCCGAGCTGGCCGGAGCGCCCGCCGGTGACTGGCGACGCCCGCCCGTCGATCCGGAACGTCTCGCGATCCTGCAGTACACGAGTGGGTCGACCTCGGACCCCAAGGGTGTGATGCTGCCCGAACACACCCTGCTCGCCAACCTCGACGCGCTGGCCACCGCCGGCGAGCTGGACAGCGAGGGACCCGACGTGTTCGTGTCGTGGCTCCCGCTCTACCACGACATGGGGTTGGTCGGGATCCTCACGACCGCGATGGCCTTCGGCAACGAACTGGCGCTCGCTGCGCCACAGGATTTCATGGCCTCGCCGTCGCGTTGGGTGCAGTGGATGTCCGATCACCGGGCGACGCTCACCGCGGCGCCGAACTTCGCCTACATCCTGGCCGCCCGGGCGATGGAACGTCTCGACGGATTCGACCTGTCACCGCTGCGTCTGGCGGTCAACGGCGCCGAACCGGTCGACGTCGACGGGGTCCGTCGCTTCGTGCGGGCCGGTGCCCGTCACGGTCTGCGACCAGGGTGCGTGTTCCCCGCTTTCGGCATGGCCGAAGTGGGGATCGCCGGTACGTTCGGGCGCCCCCTCGAGGGGTTACGGGTCGACACCGTCGATGCCCGGGTGTTGGAGACCGAACGCTACGCGGCGCCCCTGCAACCCGATGCGGGAGGAGCCAGGACCTTCGCCCTCCTCGGACGCCCGGTCCCCGGGCTCGAGATGCGCATCGTGGACACCGATGACGGTCACCCGATGGGTGAACGTGAGGTCGGGGAGTTGCAGTTGCGCGGTTCCTCGGTCACGCCCGGTTACCACAACCGGCCCGACGTGAACCGGGAACGGTTCGTGGACGGCTGGTTGCGTACCGGGGATCTCGCCTACGTCGTGGACGGTGAACTGGTCGTGTGCGGTCGGATCAAGGACCTGATCATCGTGGCGGGACGCAACGTGTTCCCCGAGGATGTGGAGGTCGCGGTCGCCGAGATCGACGAGGTGCGGTCCGGCAACGTCATCGCATTCGGTTCGGAGACCGGTCGGCGACCCGGGCTGGTCGTCGTGGCCGAGACCCGGTCCGACGACCTCGACGAACTGCGTCTGCGGGTCGGCCGGGCGGTGAAGGATGCGGTCGGCCTGGCCGCGCGTGAGATCGTGCTGGTTCCTGCGGGCACGTTGCCCAAGACGTCGTCGGGCAAGCTGCAACGTTCGCTGTGTCGGACCCGGTACCTGGCCGACGAGTACCCGTCGGTCAGGGCGTCGGACTGAGCGGGGCGGACGGGTCCGGGCCGGGTGGCGGGTTCTTCAGCTCTGATCGCCCGGCGGCTGGTCCCGCAGGAACTTCTCCAGCTCCGCGGCCAACTCGTCGCCCGACGGCAGGTCCTCGGGTGACGGTGTGGCGTCGACCTGCAGTTCCAGGGCGTGGACCATCGCGGCGTGCTCCTCGTTGCCCTGGACCAGCTCGTCGATCCGTTTGGCCGTGTTGACGGCTTCCTTGGCGAGGTCCCCGACCTCGAGCGACAGGCCCGTGAGGTCCTCGACCGCCTCGATGAGTGCGAGGCTCGCTGCCGGGTAGGCCATGGCGGCCGCGTAGTGGGGCACCTGGGCCCACGCGCCGACCGACGGGATCCCGAGGGTGTGCGCGTGCTGTTCGATCGCGGCCTGGACCCCGGCGGGTACCTGGAGCGAACCCCGCAGGAATCCGACCCGTGCAGCCAGCTCCTCCGAGGACGCCGTGCACGACAGCTGCACCGGGCGGGTGTGGGGCACCGGCGCCGGGTAGGCACCCAGGCCGACCACCGTGCGGGTGCCGAGTTCCAGGGCCAGGTCCACGACCGCGTCGGTGAAGCTGTGCCACAGGTGGTCGGGTTCGGCGCCCACCAGCAACAACATGCCGTTGCCTTCGGTGTCGTGTCCGGCCCGCAGCTCGATCCGGGGCCAGTCCAGGTCGGTGATGATGCCGTCGCTCAGGATCATCGTGGGACGCCGGGCCCGGTGGTCGAGCAGGTTGTCGGTGTCGAAGGTGGCGACGACGGAGGTGTCGTGCTCGTCGAGGATCGTCGTCATCGCCGCCGATCCACCCATCCCGGCGTCGATCCACCCGTCCAGGCCCAACAGCAACGGCGGATCGATCAGTCCGGGATCCTGTTCGAAGTGGTACAGCCCGTTCACCGGCCCGCCCGTTCCGCGGCCTGCGCGGCCGCTTCGACCAGGTTGTCGATCTGGGCGCCGAACAGGGCGGCCAACGCGGCTGCGTCGGCGTCGTCGCCCATCTGGCCTTCCGCGTAACGGGTCGCCACACCGGCGAGGATGCAGGCCAGCTTCCAGTAGCCCAACGCGACGTAGTAGTCGACCTCGTCGATCCTGCGTCCCGACGTCGCCGCGTACCGTTCGGTGATCTCGGCCCGTCCGGGGAAACCGGCCGCGGTCGTCGGGGCCTCGGGCAGGGCGGAGAACCCGTCGGAGGATTCCGCCCAGTACACGAGTAGCAGGCCGATGTCGGCGAGCGGGTCACCGAGCGTGCACAGTTCCCAGTCGAGGACCGCGGCGATGGTGCCGTCGTCGGTGATGATGCAGTTGTCCAGCCGGTAGTCGCCGTGCACGACGGTGGATTCGTGCTGGACGGGAACATCCGCCGACAGGCGACGGTGCACGTCGTCGACCCCGGTGACGTGGGTGTACGCGGACTTCTCCCACTGGCCGTGCCAGCGCTTCAACTGGCGTTCCGCGTAGTGCTCGCGGCGGCCCAGGTCACCCAGGCCGATCGTGTCGGGATCCACGGCGTGGATCGCCGCCAACGTGTCGGCCAGGTTCATGGCCGCAGCATGGCGGGCGGTCTCGGTGAGCTGCTCGGCGGTGGCCCGGTCGCGCAACACGTGTCCCGCGACGTGGTCCATCACGAAGAACGGGGCGTCGTTGACCTCGTCGTCGGTACACAGGCCCACCACCGGCGGCACCGGCACCGCCGTACCGCCGAACGCGTCGATGATGCGGTGTTCGCGGGCCATGTCGTGTGCCGTGGCGAGCACGTGGCCGATCGGTGGACGTCGCAGGACCCAGTGGGCACCGGCGGCGTCGACGACGTCGAAGGTCAGGTTGGATCGTCCGCCGCTGATCAACGAGAAGGCGAGCGGTGGGGTCACCGTGGCACGTTCGGACAGCCAGGCGGTGACGCGCTCGGGGTGGATTCCGGCGGGTGTGGTCGGCTCGGTCACACCCCAACGCTACCCAGACCGTCGACTGTCGGGGTAGCCGTGACGTCGATCACCCCTTGCGGGCCGGTGGCCGGGCGCGCCCGGTCCGGTTCGGTGCCACGACGGGATAGCCTCGCGGGGCGTGATGCTCGATGTGACCGACGCGACGTTCCAGACCGAGGTCGTCGAACGATCCCGGACGACTCCGGTGGTGGTCGACCTGTGGGCGCCGTGGTGTGGCCCGTGTCGACAACTCGGTCCGATCATCGAAGCGGCGGTCGATGCCACCGACGGACAGGTGGTGTTGGCCAAGGTGAACGTCGACGACAACCCGTCGGTCGCCGCGGCGTTCAAGGTGCAGTCCATCCCGGCGGTGTACGCCATGCGCGACGGCAAGGTCGTCGACGGGTTCCTGGGAGCGAAGCCGCCCGCGGAGGTGACCGGGTTCGTCGAGAAGCTGGTACCCACCGCCGAGGACCGGGAACTCGCCGAACTGATCGCCCGTGGCGACGAGGCGTCGTTGCGTCGGGTGCTCGAGGTCGTCCCGGATCACGTGGCCGCCACCGTCGCGCTCGCGGAACTGCTGATCGCCGATGACGCCGGGGACGAGGCGCTGGCGCTGTTGGAACGCATCCCCGAATCGCCCGAGACCCGGCGGGTCGCCGCCCTGGCCCGCGTCGGTCCCGACGAGGCCACCGCCGATGACGTCGCCGAACGACTCGCCGATCTGCTCACCCGGGTCGCCGACGATGACGCGGCCCGGCGGGAATATCTCGACGTGCTCGAGTTGTTGGGACCCGATGACCCGCGGACCGCGGGGTTCCGCAAGGACCTGAGCGCCGCGTTGTTCTGATGTCCACCCGGTCGCGCTGAACCGCCCCGGGCTCCGCACCACCCGACTTCCCCCCACCACCAGGACCGGCCCCGACGGGGCCGTCGCGCGAGGAGGTGGGGTGTGGGCCCCGAGAACGACACGATCGACGGGCGGGACGAGCCCGATGCGCTGGAGCGTCCGCTGCCGCCGCCACCGACGCTGCGGGACCTGTTGGAGGTGACCCGGCGGCGGTTCGCGCTGGTGCGTCCGCGCCTGGACCCGACCCGGTTGCTCCTCGCTCTCGCCGCGATCGTGGGACTGGGCGGCATGGTGTGGGCACTGTGGGGACAACGCGGTGCGGACGCGGACCCGGTCGCGCAGCCGCTGGTCACCCTGGAGACCACGACCACGACGGCGTCGAGCACTTCCACCGTGCCCGACGAGTTCGTCATCGATGTCGCCGGCGCGGTGCGTGAACCCGGACCGGTTCCGGTGCCCGCCGACGGACGGGTGGAGGACGCGATCCGTGCCGCCGGGGGATTCCGGGCCGACGCCGACCCCGAGCGGGTCGACCGGGCGGCGTTGCTGAGCGACGGGCAGCGGGTGTACGTACCCGCACGAGGCCAGACCGACATCCCCGTCGTGGTCGGCCCGTCCGGGGGTACCGGGTCTCCGGCGGCCGGGGCGGCGGGCCCGTCGGTCGGGGAAGCCGCACCGGTGAACGTCAACACCGCCGAGGAAGCCGAGTTGGTCACCCTGCCCGGCGTCGGCCCGGCGACGGCACAGGCGATTCTCGACCATCGGCGGACCAACGGGCCCTTCGGGTCGGTCGACGATCTGCTCGGTGTGAAGGGGATCGGGCCGGCCAAGCTCGAGACCCTCCGCCCGCACGTGACCGTGTGAACCGGACAGCCCCGGTGGCCCGACGTTTCGTCGGTGACCGGGCCGCGGCGGTGGTCGCGTGCGCCGCGGTGGCGGGCGCACGTGTCGGTGCGCCGGACGGGGTCGTCGGGCCGTTCCTCGCGCTGGGGTTGCTGGTCGTGATCGCCGCGGTGGTGACCCGACGTCCGTGGCTGCTCGCGGTCGCGGTGGCGGTGATCGCCGCCGCACTCATGACGCGAGCGGAAGCGGGGCTGAGTGGACTTCCCGACGTCCATCGTGGCGAGGTCCGGGTGGTCGCGGTGTCCGACTCGCCGCGGGTCGGCCTCACCGCGAAGGTGCGGACCGACACGCACCAGTTCGAACTCGTCCCCGGCGAATCCGACCGCGAGTCGGTACGTGCCGCCGAGCCGGGGGATCTCCTCGAGGTCGTCGGTACGGTCCGGCCGGTCGATCCGGCCCGATCCCGGGCGCGGGGCAGCCACGTCGCCGGACGTCTGGTCGCCACCCGGGTCGAACCGGGTTCGTCGCCCGGCGCATTGTGGTCGGTGGTGCACACGATACGGAGGACCGTGCGGTCCCTGGCCGCGCCCCTGCCCGTGACGCAACGTGGGCTGTTCGAGGGGTTCGTGTTGGGTGATGCGAGCACCCAGAGCGACCTGCAGCGCGCCGACTTCCGGGACGCGGGTCTGACGCATCTGTTCGTGGCTTCCGGAGAACACGTGGCGTTCCTCCTGTTGCTGTTCGCTCCGGTTCTCGGCCGGCTGGGTCTGCGCGGCCGGTGGGTCGTGACCCTGGTGTTGTGCGGGCTGTACGCCGCGGTGACCGGGCTGCAGCCGTCGGTGCTGCGCGCCGCGACGATGGCCGTCGTGGCCACCACCGCCGCCGGGTTCGGGCGTCCCGTCCGGTCCTGGCGTTCGCTCGCGTTCGCGGTGACCCTGCTCGTGTTGGCCGATCCGTTCCTGGTCCATTCGGTGTCGTTCGGCCTGTCGGTGGGTGCGTGCCTCGGCATCGTGGCGTTGGCCCGTCCGCTGGTTCGGCTCCTCGTCGGACCGTTGTGGCTCCGACGCCCGTTCGCGGTGACGATCGCCGCACAGATCGGTGCGGCACCACTGCTGTTGGGGTTCCCTGGCGGCATGCCGGTCGCGGCGCTGCCCGCCAATCTGCTGGCGGTACCCCCCGCCGGTGGCATCATGGTGCTCGGCCTTCCCGCGCTCGTCGGCGCCGCGACGGGTCTGCCCGGATCGGCGGTCCTGGTCTGGATTCCGCGGATGCTGTTGGGCTGGGTCGAAGGGGTCGCCCGGACCACCGCCGCTCTGCCACTCGGCTACCTGGGCGGCGGCGCGGTGCTCGTCGCGGTCCTCGGGCTCGGCGTCGCGTTGTCGACCGGCCGGGCACGTCCGGCCTGGTTGCGGCGGGCCGGCTGTACCGTCGCGCTCGTCGCGTTGTGCTCCCCGGTGCTGTTCGGCGGTTCGCCACCGGTCGACCCGGAAGGCCCGGTCATCGTGCGACGGGGGACGACGACCATGGTCGTCCTGACCGGTGTCGTGCCCACCGACACGTTGCTGACGTCGTTGTCGGCCGCGCGGATCGGCCCCGTCGACGCGGTCGTCGTGCCCCGCGGCGACGATGCCGACCGTGCGATGCTCACCGTCATCGGTCACCGCCACCGGATCGGCCGGGTCGTCACCCCGGCGGAGATCGACGGCGTCGACACCGTCCAGATCGTCGTCGACGAAGGCGACACGGTGGACATCGGAACCGCACGCCTGTGGGTCCTGGCCACCCGACCGGTTCTCACCGTCCGCGCCGAACCGGGATGATCCGTCGGGCCGCCCGAGCCCGTCGGGTACGCGCCTGGCGGGTATCGTCGTCCCCGGTGCAACTCCGGATCGGTGACGACCTCCACGACCTCGACATCCGCCCGCTGGTCATCGCCCGTCCGTCGGTCGTCGGCATGGGCGATGACGACCTGGTACGCGTGGCCAAGGACGCCGTGGGTCGGGGCGCCGACCTGGTGGAACTGCCGCGGTCGAGGGTGACCCCCACGATCATGGGCGCGCTCGGTGCCGTCGGCGTGAGAATCGTGACCGGTCGGGAACCTCCGGACGGACACTCGGCTCGGACCGGGCGACCCGCTGCCACACTCGTCGTCGTCCCGACGGACGACGGGACCGACGTTTCGACCGTGTTCACCCCGGACCCGGAAGTGGCCGGGCCGGGGGACGGGCTGATCGTGCCACGTGGGGAACGCGGCCGTCTCGAAGGTGACGGCGCCGCCGTCATCGTCGACCTCACCCCGCTGGGTGACCGTGGGGA
Organism: uncultured Iamiaceae bacterium; assembly: GCA_964626395.1. Lineage (GTDB taxonomy): Bacteria > Actinomycetota > Acidimicrobiia > Acidimicrobiales > Iamiaceae > JAFDWI01. The sequence continues at coordinate 7,612 of CAZVFF010000064.1, forward strand.
ACTCGCGGCGCTGGTGGCCGACGCGCTCGGGCGGGGGGCGTCCGGGTTCCTGACGACGGCGCCGGAGCCGGTGCGACGAGCCGCGCACGTGATCCGGGCGGTCGAGCACGCCACATGACCGCACGGGCGCCGATCCATCTGGTGCGCGGTGGGGACCCGGTACTGGTGGCGGACGCCACCGGCGAACTCGTCGACGAGCTGCTCGGTGACGCCGATCGGGGTTTCGCACTCGACGAGTTCACCGGCGAGGACTACGACCTGGGCGCGGTCGTCGACGCCGCATCGACCCCGCCGCTGTTCGGGGACCGTCGGGTCGTCGTCGCCCGGGGATGCGGCCGTTTCACCAAGAAGGACGACGTCGCACCGATCGTGGCCTACCTGGCTGCTCCGATGGAGACCTCGGCCATCGTGCTGGTGTGGGAACAGGCCGCCGGTCAGCAGCGGCTCGGCGCGGTCCCCAAGTCCCTGTCCGCGGCGGTGTCGTCGGCCGGGGGCACCGTCCGCAACGTCGACCCCGGATCATCCCGCGGTGCACGAGACGAGTGGTGGACCACCGTTTTCGACGAGGCGGCGGTCCGACTGGACCGTGACGCCCGCCAGATGATCCGCGACCGGGCCGGCGAGGACCTGTCGACGGTCCCGGCGTTGCTGCGATTGTTGTCGAACGCGTTCGGCGCCGACACGCCGCTCGACGCGGCGACGGTGGAACCGTTCCTGGGTGCGGCCGGCGGCGTTCCCCCCTGGGAGTTGACCGACGCGATCGGACGGGGCGACACGGCCGCCGCATTGGATGCCCTGCACCGCATGGCGGGCGCCGGGGAACGACACCCGTTGCAGATCATGGCGACGCTGTCTTCCAACCAGTTGCGGATCGCCCGTTTGTCCGGTGCCGACGTCCGCGGTGAACGCGCCGCGGCGGACCTGCTGGGGATGAAGGGCTCGACGTTCCCCGCAAAGAAGGCGCTGGCGGCCGCGAAGGCGATCGGCCCGGACGGCGCACGCCGAGCGGTGCGGTTGTGCGCCGACGCCGATCTGGCCCTGCGCGGTGGCGGCCCGGCCTGGCCGGGTGAACTGGTGCTCGAGGTACTCGTCGCCCGGCTGTGTCGGCTGGGGCGACGTCGGGGCGCCCGACGCTGAACCGGCCCCGGTTCAGGCCGAGGCGGCGACCTTGCGCATCAGACGCGACTTGCGTCGCGACGCCTCGTTCGCGTGGATGACACCCTTGGCGGCGGCACGGTCGATCTTCTGCACCGCGAGGCGCAGCGCCTCGTCCGCGTCCTCCGCGCCGGTCTCGGCGGCGGCGACGGCGTGCTTGACCCGGGTGCGCATCTCCGAACGCACGGTCTTGTTGCGCGCCCGACGCTTCGGGTTCTGGCGGTTGCGTTTGATCTGGGACTTGATGTTGGCCACGGAATCCTCGTCGACTGGGGCCGGACAACGGCGTAGCCACGCTAGCCGCACGGTCCGGTCGCATCCCAAAGTCCGTTCGGACCGGACCCGCCCCGGTGGGCGGCTTCGGACCGGCACGCCACGGATCGGTACGCTGGCGGACCGGCCCGCCGCGGGGCGGATCGGGACTTCCGACCATGACCGACCTCGACCACCTGCGCTGCATCAGCGTCATCGCCCACATCGACCACGGCAAGACGACCCTGTCGGACCGCATCCTGCAGGTGTGCGGTGCGGTGGACGAACGGACCATGCGCGCCCAGTTCCTCGACTCGATGGATCTGGAACGTGAACGCGGGATCACGATCAAGTTGCAGAGCGTGCGTCTGGAGTATTCCGGGCACGTGATCAACCTGATCGACACGCCCGGGCACGTCGACTTCGGTTACGAGGTCTCCCGGTCGTTGGCGGCGTGTGAAGGGGTGATCCTGCTCGTCGACGCGTCCCAGGGGATCGAGGCGCAGACCCTCGCGAACTGCTATCTGGCGTTGGAGAACGATCTGGAGATCGTCCCGTGCCTGAACAAGATCGACCTGCCCGCCGCCGACCCGGACCGGGTGGCCGAGGAGATCTCCGGCGTGTTGGGTCTGCCGGCCGAATCGGTCCTGCGCCTGTCGGCCAAGACCGGTGAGGGAGTGCCCGAGTTGCTGGACGCGATCATCGACCGTGTTCCGGCCCCGGTCGGCGATGCCGAAGCCCCGCTGCAGGGGCTGATCTTCGATTCGCACTTCGACCCCTACCGGGGCGTCGTCTCCTCGGTGCGGGTCATGAACGGTCGGCTGCGTACCGGGTCCCGTCTGAAGTTCATGCAGGCCGGCACCGTCCACGAGGTCGAGGAGATCGGGGTCCGGAGCCCGGAACCGACTCCGGTGGAGGGTCTCGGGCCCGGCGAGACGGGGTATCTGATCGCCGGGGTCAAGGACGTCGGCGAGGCGCGTTCGGGCGAGACCGTCACCGACGCGAGACGACCGGCGACCGAGGCGCTGGAGGGCTACGCGCATCCCAAACCCATGGTGTTCTGCGGGATGTACCCGATCGACGGCGACGAGTTCGCGGCGCTGCGCGAGGCACTGGACAAACTGCAACTCAACGATTCGTCGTTCACCTACGAACCGGAGACCTCCGGCGCCCTCGGGTTCGGGTTCCGGTGCGGGTTCCTGGGCCTGTTGCACATGGAGATCGTCCGGGAACGCCTCGAGCGTGAGTTCGGTCTGTCGCTCATCGCCACGTCACCGTCGGTGGAGTACGAGGTGACCCTCACCGGTGGGGAGACGTTGCGGATCGACAACCCTTCGGAACTGCCCCCGATGGGCGAGATCGAATCGATCGCCGAACCGTGGTTGTCGGCCACGATCCTCACCCCGTCGGACTACACCGGTGCGATCATGGAGTTGTGCCAGTCCCGGCGTGGCGAGTTGGGCAACATCGAGTACCTCTCGCCGGAACGACTCGAGATCTCCTACCGGTTGCCGCTGGCCGAGGTCGTGACCGACTTCTTCGACCATCTCAAGAGCCGGAGCCAGGGGTATGCGAGCCTGGACTACGAACCCGCCGGTGACCTCGTGGGTGACCTGGTCAAGGTCGATGTGTTGTTGAACGGCCAGCCGGTCGACGCGTTCTCCACGATCGTGCACCGGGACAAGGCCGAGTCCTACGGGCGTCGGATGACCGCCAAGTTGCGTGAACTGATCCCCCGACAACTGTTCGACGTGC